>NZ_JAKUFP010000018.1:0-94527 GCF_022663495.1 Bacillus cereus group sp. BfR-BA-01383 | reverse complement strand
CATACTATAATCACTATAGATATCAATGGAATTTAAAAAAGATGACTCCTGTTGAATACAGAAATCATCTTCTTGATATTGCCTAACTTTTCTCAAAATGTCCTTTACAAAGGGTGCAGATTATGACTCATCTCCTTTTTTATTTTGCACAAGAAAATAAGAGGAAGAGAGGAATACATCAGATTCTATAAACGCCATGTTCGAATCCTTCCTGAATATTTTTTTTATTCTATTAAATGTGAAAAGTAAAAGATAGATTTCTTGTAAGGAATCATTTATAATTTAAAATTGTAAGCGGTTACTTTAAACTATTTTTCTATAATAAATTCTGAAAACGTGTTAAGCTAGTAGAGGGATTATTAGAACTATTAAGATAATAATTCGCTTACATGAACGATGGGAGGCTTCACGATGTCTAGTAAAACACTTGCGAAATTTTTAGAAGAAAATTTAGAGGATTTAAAATCAAAGGGACTTTATAACGTAATTGATCCGCTCGAAAGTCCAAATGGACCGATTATTACAATTGGCGGAAAAGAATATATTAACTTATCTTCAAACAACTATCTTGGATTAGCGACAGATAGTCGTTTGCAAGAAGCAGCGATTGGTGCTATTCATAAGTACGGCGTTGGTGCAGGAGCTGTTCGTACAATTAACGGTACTTTAGATTTGCATATTAAATTGGAAGAAACAATTGCAAAGTTTAAACATACAGAAGCAGCAATTGCTTATCAATCAGGGTTTAACTGTAATATGGCAGCGATTTCAGCCGTTATGGATAAAAATGATGCGATTCTTTCAGATGAATTAAATCATGCATCTATTATCGATGGTAGTCGTCTATCAAGAGCAAAAATTATTGTTTATAAACATTCTGATATGGAAGATTTACGCCAAAAAGCAATCGCGGCGAAAGAATCAGGTCTTTACAATAAATTAATGGTTATTACAGACGGTGTTTTCTCAATGGATGGAGATATTGCAAAATTACCAGAAATTGTTGAGATTGCAGAAGAGCTAGATTTAATGACATATGTAGATGATGCACACGGTTCGGGTGTACTTGGAAAAGGCGCGGGAACTGTAAAACACTTCGGTCTTTCTGATAAAGTTGACTTCCAAATTGGTACATTGTCAAAAGCAATTGGAGTAATTGGTGGATATGTAGCAGGGAAGCAAAACTTAATTGATTGGTTAAAAGTTCGTTCACGTCCATTCTTATTCTCTACAGCGTTAACACCAGCTGATGCAGCAGCTTGCATGAGATCAATTGAAATCTTAATAGAAAGCACAGAGTTACATGATCGCCTATGGGAAAATGGTCGCTATTTAAAGCAAGGGCTAAAAAAACTTGGCTTTAACATTGGAGAAAGTGAAACACCAATTACGCCTTGTATTATTGGTGACGAAGTATTAACGCAAGAATTTAGTAAACGTCTAAATGAAGAAGGCGTATATGCAAAATCTATCGTGTTCCCAACTGTAGCAAAAGGAACAGGTCGCGTTCGTAATATGCCTACAGCAGCTCATACGAAAGAAATGTTAGACGAAGCAATTCGTAAGTATGAAAAAGTAGGGAAAGAAATGGGTATCATTTAAGTAACGACATCTTTTGAATAGCTTGCAAATGAGGAGTGGGAAAAATGAAAAAAATTCTAGTAACCGGTTCTTTAGGGCAAATTGGTTCTGAACTAGTAATGAAACTTCGTGATGTATACGGTGCATCGAACGTTATTGCAACAGATATTCGTGAAACAGATAGCGAAGTAGTAAAGTCTGGTCCATTTGAAACGTTAGATGTAACAGATGGACAAAAGTTACATGATATTGCAAAGCGTAATGAAGTAGATACAATTATTCATTTAGCAGCTTTACTTTCAGCAACAGCAGAAAAAAATCCATTATTTGCTTGGAATTTAAATATGGGCGGACTTGTAAATGCATTAGAAGCAGCACGTGAATTAAACTGTAAGTTTTTCACACCAAGTTCTATCGGTGCATTTGGTCCATCAACGCCAAAAGATAATACACCACAAGATACAATCCAGCGTCCTACTACGATGTATGGGGTAAACAAAGTAGCAGGGGAATTACTGTGTGATTATTATCATCAAAAGTTTGGCGTTGATACGCGCGGTGTACGTTTCCCAGGCTTAATTTCTTATGTAGCTCCTCCAGGAGGCGGAACAACTGACTATGCAGTTGAAATTTATTATGAGGCGATTAAAAAAGGCACATACACCTCATACATTGCAGAAGGAACATACATGGATATGATGTATATGCCTGATGCTTTACAAGCGATCATTTCATTAATGGAAGCTGATCCAACTAAATTAGTGCATAGAAATGCGTTCAACATTACAGCAATGAGCTTCGAGCCAGAGCAAATCGCAGCGTCAATTCGTAAACACATCCCGACGTTTACAATGGATTACGCAGTAGACCCAGCTCGTCAAACAATCGCGGATAGCTGGCCAAACTCTATTGATGCAACAGCAGCAATGAAAGAGTGGGGCTTTAAAGCAGAATATGATTTAGACAAAATGACAACTGACATGCTGGCTAAGTTAAAAAAAAAGCTTGCAGCTGAGTTAGTGATGAATTAATAGGAAGGGTCGATTCTTAGGAATCGACCCTTTTATTTGTATTTTAGAAATATACAAGAAATTACAAATGTGATAGAATGAGTTAATTTGTGCATAAAGGGGAGAAAGAAAATGGAGAAACGCAACATGCAAAGAGTTGATGTCGTATATGCACTAATACATGATGAAGAAAAAAAAATATTAATGGTACATAATGTAGAACAAAATGTTTGGTCATTACCAGGTGGTGCTGTTGAAAAAGGTGAAACATTAACGGAAGCACTAGTAAGAGAAGTAAAAGAAGAGACAGGTTTGACTGCTATAGCAGGTGGACTTGTCGCATTAAATGAGAAGTTTTTTGAAGAGAAAGGACATCATGCATTATTTTTTACATTCCGAGCAAAAGTGGTAACAGGTGAACTTATTGCAGAAGATGAAGGGGAAATTTCAGCAATCGAGTGGGTGGATAGAAAAATCGCAAATGAGCGATTCCCATACTATGATGGAGGATTCGAATCATTACTAGAAGTAGCCATTCCATACAAGTTCCAACCAGAAACAAAGTAAATTAACAAAAAAACAGGAGCTACAAGGCTCCTGTTTCCTATTCAATCGTCTTCAGTAATAGCTTTTTCAATAATGGTTTAATCTTCAGGCGTAAATCTTCAGCGTGATTAGCCACTAAGAAGTGATGGTTATAAATGTTTTTCATCAATTGATAAGTCGCTTCTTTCGCTTCGCCTTCTTCGATGAAGATACCGATTACTTCCATACCACTTTTACGCGCGAGTTTAACCGCTTCGTGCGTATCTAAAATTCCATCTTGTTGATAGTCTAACGCAGAAGGCTCACCGTCTGTGAAGACTAGTAGGAATTTATGTTTTTCAGGTCTTTTCGCAAGTTTTTCAGATACGATACGAATAATATATCCGTCACGGTTATCCTCTTCTTCACGAAGTTGCATAATTTCTGGACCGACGTTTGGTAAAGTCGAGTTTTTATATGTCACAACCTTATGGATAACGTTCGGCTTATCTTCAGGTTTAGCACTAGAAGCATCTTCCCAAAATCCACTAATAGCGTGCGGAATTTTTAAAGATTTTAAAGCTTCATGGAATAGGACAACACTCTTTTTCGTTTCTTCCATTTTGTTATACATAGAACCAGAGCAGTCTACTAACAGTTGGAATGCAACGTCGAGCTCTTGTGATTCTTGTCCTTTTTTATAAAACATACGCGGCTGCTTTTCCGTATAAATACGAAGGAATTTCTTACGAAGTCTTCCGTAGTATTTATCACTATTTGCATTCGTTTTATTTTCGATTGTTTTTTCGATAATTTTTTTTAATTCTTTTACATCTTTATTAACGACTGATTTAATAGCTTGGTAATCTTTTTTCTCATCAGAATTTGCTTTGCGAGCTTCTTTAAATGTATGAGAAGCACCTACATTATACTTACCGTATGCACCCTCGTTTTGGCTAGAAGCGTGAGACGCTCTTGCTTCTTCTGTATCAGCGCCATCAAAGTTAGATTGTGTACTTTTTTGAGAAGTACCTTGTACAGAACCAAGAGCTTGATCACCATCTTCTGATTCGCGAGCAGTATCACCCATCATATTTGTTTTTGTGCCGCTTTCTAATTCAAAGCGTAAAAAGTTCTCATTTTCATTATTTTTATTTTCACGGTGCCATGTGGAGAAGCTTTCATCCATTTTGTTTTTATTATCGTCATCATCTACGAGCTGCGTATCATCATTTGCTAGATCTTCGACGCGGCAGTTCTTTTCATCTGCAATGACAGATAAATAGAGTGGGGCATGCCCGAAATAGTTGTTAAGCATATCACTTTCAAGAAGTTCCTCTAAGCGATAGCGAATTTTCTCAACGATATACATAATATCTTCCGTATTACGAGCTTGGAATGTTTCATGCAAAATTGATTCAATTTGCTCGAAATATTCATTATTAAACATTTCATATTTATCACTCGTTAATGAAAGATAGCATAGACAAAATAGACGATCACCGTGATAGTTACGAACGCGGTTTATTTCATTTTGTGAGCCGAAGTAATTGCGGTACATTTCTTTTCGGCGTTTAAAAACATGCTTTGTGCCAGGGCGTAAGTTTTTTACGATTTCTTCGACACGTAAATCTTCTAATAGAACAAATAATTGTGTTAAAAACTTTTTTAGGGGTGATTCTTGTAATTCAATTGCATAAGAACGAATTAAAGTCATGTCCGAGTAATGTTTATTACCAAGTGCTTTTAAGAACACTTCGCTTTTTAATCCGATTACGGTATCTTCTTCTTTTCGATCATCCCAAAAGTGACTAATGACAACCTTTTTTTCAATTTCGTCGTAGTATGCTTTATAGCCATACTCAAGATAGGCATCGTCTTCTTTTAGAAGAGCATACATTAAGTTTTCCATTTGTAGAAACAGCGACGCATCAATTTTTTTGTCACTAAAAATTTGTCTCATGAATTATCCCTCAAAGAAATAACTTTCTGCTAATTCACGGACAGTCATTTGTTCTGTTTCATCATTTAATTTTGCAATAATGCTTCGCTCAATAGCTCGCATAACAGGAATATATACACCTAAATCACATGCGTCGATAATACCACGAATACTTGCAGCTTCTTCACTTACACGTCCATCACGAGCTAAAGGCATAAGATCGCTTGCAAATGCAACGAACTTTTCAATTGTTGCAGTATCTTTTAATTTTGATTCTGCTAATAATAGTTCTTTTAATGTATCACCTTGAATATAAGGAACTTCAATAATAACGAAACGGTTTTTTAATGCCTCGTTTAGTTCACTTGTTCCAACATAGCCTTCGTTAATCGCAGCAATTACGCGATATTCGTCATCACCGTATACAACTTCTTGTGTAAATGGGTTTGTAATCATTTTACGGTAATCTAATGCACCATGAAGAAGCGGTAACGTTTCAGGTTTTGCCATATTGATCTCATCAATATATAAGAAATGGCCGTTCTTCATAGCCTTCATAAGAGGGCCGTTAACGAATGAAACTTCAGATGCACCATCTTTTGTTTGTAATGTGTTGTATCCTAAAATACCTTCTACATCTAAGTCGACAGAACAGTTAATGCTATGCATTGGTTTTTGGAATAAAGAAGAAAGAGTTTCCGCAAGTACTGTTTTACCACTACCAGTCGGTCCCTTTAATAGAATGTTTTTACCAAGAAGAAGAGCTGTAATAGCATCTTCGATGATGCTGTTATCAGATGCTTTATATATTTTCTTTCCAATTAAATGTGCATTTTCGCCAGCTTCTTGCTTATTTTTTTCGTGAATTGTAGAAAGTTGCTGCTTTAAATCAGCATGTATATGAAATTGTTCTAACATGTATTTCCCACCTAACATTATTTTCATAAAGTAATACATCTTATGATAACTTGTTTTTATATGGTATGCAAAGAAAAGGAGAGAGGGGAAATGGAAAAGAAAAAGCAATCAATATTATATTGATTGCTTATAGTAAAGGAGAAATGAGTCGCATGAAAGACTCTAATATTCGTTTTTTGATACTTCTTTTTTGGAACGAGTTCCATTTAATTTCAGTGGAATGCTTAAAGTCTTCTTCAAAATCATGTTTAATATCATGAACGGTTTCTGATTCATAAAGTACACTAATAATTTCATAATTTAATTCAAAGCTACGTACATCCATATTTGCTGTTCCAATTGTTGCGATCTTATCATCAACGAGTACAATTTTCGCATGCATAAAACCATCTTTATAACTGTAGATGGAAGCACCAGCCTTTAAAAGTGGAGTGAAATAGGATTGAGATGCTTGATCGCTAATGATGCTGTCACTTTTACCTGGATATAAAATGCGTACATCGATGCCGGAAATTGCACTTAAGCGTAATAATGTTAAAGTTTCTTGATCTGGAATAAAGTATGGTGTAGCGATCCAAATAGACTTTTTTGCAGAGCCCATAACAGCTAGTAATGTATTACGAATACTTTTATCATCTGAGCTTGGCCCACTTGCGACAATTTGAACAGCACCTTCTGCATTTGAAATTTCTTTGCCAGGGAAGTATTGTCTATTCATAAATTGTTTCCAAGAATACGTATTCAATCCACTAGAGGCATAGAGCCAGTCCTCCAGAAAGATTGCTTGTAATTTATACAATGCTTTTCCTTCTATTTTTAAATGACTATCACGCCAAACAGGGAATTTTTTTGAACGGCCAAGATATTCATCACCGACGTTGAGTCCCCCAGTAAAACCGATTTCTCCGTCTACAATAACGATTTTTCGATGGTTACGATAATTGACCGTTTCAAGTAACCAAGCTGAAAAAATAGGATCAAATTCTACAATTTCAATTCCAGCTTCTTTCATAGGTTGTAAAAAGCGTCTTCTTAAAGTATTACTTCCCAGTCCATCATAAAGGAAGCGTACAATAACACCATCTTTTGCCTTTTGTATTAAAGCATCTCGTACTTTTGTACCAATCTCATCAGATTTATAAATGTAGTATTGAATATGTATATGATGTTTTGCATGCTCGATAGCTTGTAAAATTTCTGAAAATGTTTGATCTCCGTTTGTTAAAAGTTTTGTAGTTGTTCTATCAGCGGCAGGACCGCCTCCAAATTTTTGTACGACTTCTGTTAAATGTATAGAACGTTCTTGTAATGGAACTGTAAGAGATAATTCTAATCGTCTTCTTTCTAAAATTTCACGGAATAGTTTTCTTTGCTCTTCTGAACGATGGAGATGTTTTTTTCTTCTCCATCGGCTACGTCCGAAAAGAGAGTATAAAAGTACACCGATAATAGGTAGAAGCGCTAATACTAAAAACCAAGCTAATGTGCTTTGGGGAGACCTATTTTCGATAAAAATAACGAATGAAATCCCTACGATTGTGATAGACCATAGAACACCGACAAATGTATATAACGAAATAGCCGATATATTTAAAAGTAAAAGAACGATAGATACAATTGTAAATACTAATAATAATTGAACGATAGGCTTCTTCATTTTTATATAATTCCTCTAATCTTTCTTAAATATAGACTTTTTAAATAGGAGATGTAATGTTACATCTTTATTATAAAGTGTTTTGTGTTTTTTACAAAATGTAGGTATTTCCCTATACTCTCCGCATTTGTCCTACATACAGTATATTGTGACGTTTTTATATAAAAAAGGAGTTGAATAAAATGTATGGTCGTCCAATTGGAGGATTCGGTCACGGGGGCTTCCAGGGTGGTTTTGGACACTCACCGTTTTTTGGCGGTGGTTTCTTTCCTGGATTTGTAGCAGGTGCATTACTAAGCCCGGGTTTTGGATATGGGGGATATAGTTATCCATATTACTAGGATTATTCTTACTATACAGGTTATCAACAAGATCCATATTATTCATACAACACCTATTAAGGTGAGAAAATTGAAAAGGAGAGGGGAAAAAATGAACTATATAGAACATAACGGAGTGTATTATCGTAATCATCATGGGGGGCACCATCATAACGGTGGACATAATCACTATGGCGGACACGATCATTATAACCATCATAACCATCACGGTAATGGCTGGGGCGGTGGCTCATGGGGCGGCGGATTTTTCCCAGGGAGTTTTGCTGGTGGAGTATTAGGAGGACTTACAGCTGGCGCATTAACAGGTGCAACAAGTGGTGGCTATTATCCAGCACCGTACCCGGTAACATATCCAGCACCATACCCAGGTTATCAGCAAATACCATATCAGTATTAAACTAAAAAAAGAGGTGATCCTCTTTTTTTAGTTTAATACTGTATTTATTTATAAAATACTTCCAAAATAAAGGTCAAAACATGTTAATATTTTATTATCATAATTCAAAAACATAGATGCCGATTTATATTTTGGGCATTTAGATTTACGACTTACTATTCATGCAAGTAAAGAGATTAGGTACGAGCAGAATTAGTAAGACATAGAAGTTACATAGAGCAGGTTAAATGAATGCGGTATAATAATATGAGATAATTAGAGAGAGAAGAAGCTACTATATATAATTGAAATGATATTATATTGCTTTTTGTTACAAATAATATTATGTTATTTTAATCGGTCTATTTCAAAACGTGGTTTATGTAAAGGGCCATTATTAGAAAATGAAATATCTCTATTTCTATGAAGAGAAACAAGTTGTGTTTTAGTCAGATAGGAAGCAAGGAGAGATGCGCATGCTAGAACAAAGAGGTCATGCATTATATGACTCTTCGTTGCGAGATTTAAAGTTAGCATTAGATGAGTCTTCAATTGTTGCAATTACAGATCGAAAAGGTCTTATTACATATGTAAATGATAAGTTTTGTGAAATCTCCAAATACAAAAGAGAAGAGTTAATAGGAAAAGATTACCGTATTTTAAACTCAGGATATCATCCGAAAGCGTTTTTTCAAAATTTATGGAAGCGTATTTCGAATGGAAAAGTATGGAGAGGTGAGATTCGAAATCGAGCAAAAGATGGTACATATTATTGGGTTAAAACAACAATTGTTCCATTTTTAAATGAAAAAGGAGAGCCATATCAGTTTATTGCGATCCGAAATGATATTAGTAGTAGAAAAGAAGCAGAACAAAGATTGCGGTTAAGTGAAAGTCGTTATAGAGAACTTGCGTATCATGATGCTTTAACGAACTTACCGAACCGTTTACAGTTAATAACGACTGTTAACGAGCTGATTGCAGAAAACATAGAATTTGGTATGATTTACTTTGATTTGGATCGTTTTAAATTAGTAAATGATACGCTAGGTCATATGATAGGAGATTTACTTTTAAGCGAAGTTGCTTCACGGTTGCATTATGTGTTAGGAGAGAAAGATGTTCTGGCTAGGCTTGGTGGAGATGAATTTGTACTGTTAACAAACCATCATACACAAGATGAGATGAGGCAGCTAGCGACATCTGTATTGTCATGTTTTCAGGCACCATTTATGCTGGAAGGTCATGAAGTATACATTTCAGCTAGTCTAGGACTTTGTTCATATCCACAAGATGGACAAGATGTGGAAACACTATTGAAAAATTCGGATTTAGCTATGTATAGTGCGAAAGAGCAGGGGAGAAACGCTGCGTGTTTCTTTACAGATGAGTTACGTGCAAAAATAAATCGTAGAATGAAAATTGAATTTGCTTTGCAAAAGGCAATTCGTGATGAAGAATTAGACGTGGCATTACAACCTATCATTGATTTGAAAACGAAGAAATATACTGGGATTGAGGCTTTAGTACGTTGTACGACAGAAGAAGGACCTATTTCTCCCAGTGAATTTATTCCTATAGCTGAAGAGTGTGGACTTATTATAAAATTAGGCGACTGGGTATTAGAAAAGTCATGTCGATTGTTTAAAACATTGCCAGAGTACCAAGACGGATTAAGATTATCTGTTAATTTATCGATACAACAATTAATGCAAAAGCGTTTTATTTTGTCTGTACGTAGTATTTTAAGAAGAACAGGTTTTCCTCCGAATCGTTTAATTTTAGAAATAACAGAAAGTATTGCTGTTCGCCATTTTGATTATATTATCGCTACATTACAAGAAATAAGAAGTATGGGTATTTTAATTGCTTTAGATGATTTCGGAACGGGTTATTCTTCTTTATATTATTTAAAACAACTCCCACTTGATATCGTAAAAATTGATCGTAATTTCATTCGTGAATTTCATTACGATCACGCACAACCAGAACGAACAATTGTAAAATCAGTTATTGAAATTGCTCATAGTTTAAATTTAGCGGTGGTTGCTGAAGGGATAGAAACGGTAGAACAAGAAAGTTTATTACAATCCATGGGCTGTGATTACGTACAAGGATTTTATTATGCGAAACCTTTATCTGTAGGAGAGTTAAAAGAAAAGTTAATTACAGATTTTTAATAAAAAAGAGAAGCCAGAAGCTTCTCTTTTTTTAATTCTTTTTTTGTGAGTCTTTCATTAGTACTGGGTAAAGAATCAGACCCAATACAAACAATCCAATTCCTAAGAAGAACGTTTTTAAATCAGCAGTTCCCGTTTTGATAACCCAAAGGGAGTATACCAATGCCAGTATAGTAATGATTCCATCTTTTACTCGAGATCCTGGCAGTATATCATACGTCTCACCTGTAATAACTAATTTTAATTGGTACAAGGTAGAAACAAGGTATGGAATTAAATACGCTAATGTTGCTACGACGATAGCGAAATTATATGCTTCTGAAACAGTACCAGAAATCGTTGAAAATAAGAAAATTTGCGTCATCACATTTGTAATAAATAATGATTTTGAAGGACTGCCTTTTTTATTTGTTTTGCCGAAAAACTTAGGGAAAAGTCCATTTTTTGCTGCCTGATAAGGTACTTCTGAACTTACAACGATCCAGCCAACGGTAGATCCAAATAAAGATACAAGTGCAAGCAAAGCCATTATATATGCGCCTTTATTGCCAATCGCTAAATTTAATGCGTCAACTAATGGTTTTTGAGATTCCTTTAAAGCATCTTGTGGAAGAGCTCCCATTGTAAGTAAAGTAATTGCCATGTAAATAACAAGAGCGATAATTAGACCGAAAATCGTAGCTTTTTTCACATCGCGTTGTGATTTTGCACGATTTGAAAGCATAACCGCTGACTCAATTCCGATAAACGCCCAAAGTGTTGCAATAGCAGCTGAATTGATTTGTCCACCTAACGAGATAGATTGTCCAGCTTCATTCATAAATGTTTGACCATCTCCGAAATTAGAGGCATTGAAAATGAATAATGTAATTACAATAAACATTGTAAATCCAATAATTTTTGCAATGGTAGCAAGAAGATTCATATTTCCAGCGCGATCAATATTTTGAGAAAGAATATATTGAATTCCCCATAACATAAGGCTGCACACGATGAAAGTTAATCCTTTTCCGACCTCTAGTGAAAATCCATTTATTGAAAAGAGAACTTGCTTACTTTGCAAAACAGGAAAGAAGGTTGATAAATATCCTGCAAAAGAAATAATTACAGATGCTGTTGCAGCCCAGTTCGCAGCCCAATATCCCCATGCCATACTATATCCTGCAACTTTACCCGCTTTTTTTGAAGGAAACATTGCTTGAGCGTAACTTTGTGGTCCAGCTTTCAATTCTGGCTTGCGAATTGCTAAATTTCCAAATACGAGTGCAATCATAAATACACCAAGTCCTGTAATACTCCATGCGAGTGTAGAACCCATTGGACCTGATACTTGTGCTAAATTTGCTGGGAGCATAAACACGCCACCGCCAACCATATTCCCGATAACAAAAGCTGTTAAAATCCATAATCCCCATTTTTTCGTTTCCATTTTTGTTAACTCCTTTGTAGTAAGTTTTGCGTAAACATCATTTTTTACTAGCTTTTTTGGTAATAAAAAAAGAGCCATGTAGATAAAAAATACCTACATGGCTCTTCGCCTAACGTAGGTACAACGGGAATAACCCTTGTACCTACGCGTAATTTTTCCGCTAGGTTTCAAGGGTTACGTATGATGATGATGTTTTTGTGCAAATGTAACTACAGTTGTATAAGTAAGCATAGTTTTTTGCTCCCTTTCTCCTCTGATTTTGAAGTTAGTATACTACATGTTTTTTTGAATGAAAAGAAAAATATGAAAAAATTTATAAAAATACGTATTGACGATTAAATATTTACCTATATTTTTCTTGTACTGGAAAATAAGTGAGAGATTGGCAGAAGAGTGTAGCGTGGTATAATACATATAGAATTAGAAGGTGACAAGGGGTTATTGTAGATGATGAGTAAGTATGAACAAATTTATACAGAAATCAGTAAGTCTATTGATAATAAACAATTAAAAGAGGGATGCAAAATCCCATCAGAAACAGAATTAATGAAGCAGTATGAGGCAAGCCGAGGTACTGTAAGAAAAGCGGTAGATTTATTGCAAGAGCGTGGATATGTTCAAAAAATACACGGAAAAGGTGTTTTTGTATTAAAGCGCAAAAATATTGAATTTAACTTTGGTGGTATTGTAAGTTTTCAAGAAGAAAATGAACGTTTAGGACGTCATTGTATTACAGAAGTCGTGGAAATAGAGAAAGCAAAAGCGACAAAAGAGGTTGCAAAACTGTTAAATGTGAAAGAAAAAACCGAAATCGATCATATTAAACGTGTACGAAATATTGATGGAGAAAAAGTAATTTTAGATATAAATCATTTTGTATCTGAATATATTCCTGGGTTAACGCGAGAAATCGCAACTGCATCAATTTATAAATACATTGAAAAAGAACTAGGGCTACATATTAGTTATTCACAGAGGGTAATTGAAGTACAACCATGTACAGAGGATGACAGAAAATATTTAGATTTAAATGGAACAGACTATATTGTCGTTGTGAAAAACTTTACACACTTGTACGATGGGAGTCAGTTCGAATATACAGAATCACGCCACCGTTTAGATATTTTTCACTTTTCGGATGTGGCGCGGAGAAAGTAAAGAGATGGAACAAAATATTGTTTCATCTCTTTTTTTTATAAAAAACCACCAACTCGTATATACGAGTGTTGACTAACTTATATATACGAGTTAATATGTAAGTGTAAACGGTATCAAAAAAAGAAAAGAGGGACGGGAATATGGGGAAAGACTATCGTAAAACAGCAGAGGAAGTGTTGCAGTATATTGGTGGGAAAGACAATATTGAACAAGCTGCGCACTGTGTAACGAGACTCCGTATCGCTTTAAACGATGAAAGTAAAATAGATAATGATAAATTACAGTCTGTTTCATTAGTGAAAGGAGCGTTTCATAACGCTGGGGTATTTCAAATTGTAATCGGTCCAGGGGACGTAGATCGTGTTTACGCTGAATTGATAACGCTTGCAGGTATGAAGGAAGCGACAGTAGCTGACGTGAAAGACTCCGGAAATCAAAAGTTAAATCCAGTTCAAAAGTTTGTAAAAGTATTTTCGGATGTATTTATGCCGATATTGCCAGCGATCGTAACGGCTGGGTTACTAATGGGGATTAACAATCTATTAGGGGCAAAGGACTTATTTTTTGATGGTAAAAATTTATTAGATGTTTATCCAAACTTAGGCGGGCTTTGGGATTTAATTAATATGATGGCGAATACAGCATTCGTATTCTTACCAGCGCTTGTCGGTTGGTCAGCGACGAAGCGCTTTGGTGGTAGTCCAATACTAGGGATTGTTATGGGCTTAATGCTTGTGCATCCGGCCTTATTAAACGCATGGGATTATGGAAAAGCAGCGACTGGTTTAGAGGGACAAAAGATTGAGTATTTCAATATTTTAGGACTGTTCCAAATTGAGAAGGTAGGGTATCAAGGACAAATTTTACCCGTTTTAGTAGCGGCATTCGTATTAAGTAAAGTGGAAATCTTTTTAAAGAAACATGTACCAAATGCAATTCAATTATTAGTTGTACCAATTACAACGATTGTTGTAACAGGTGTGTTAGCATTAGGAATTATTGGGCCGGTTACACGTCATATTGGAGATTTATTAACAGCTGGATTAGTAGGCGTATATGAAACAGTACCAGTAGTTGGAGCAGTATTATTTGGAGCATTATATGCACCGCTTGTCATTACAGGTATGCATCACATGTTTATTGCCATAGATTTGCAATTAATTGCACAACACGGTGGTACATTTATTTGGCCAATGATCGCTCTTTCTAACATTGCACAAGGTAGTGCCGCACTTGCAATGTTCTGGATTTCTAAAAATCAAAATGATAAAAGCATGGCATCGACATCAGCAATTTCAGCGTACTTTGGTATTACAGAACCAGCGATGTTTGGTGTCAACTTACGCAATAAATTCCCATTCTATGCAGCGATTATAGGATCTGCTGTGGCAGCGATATTTATTACGTTAAATGGTGTATTAGCACCTGCTATCGGAATTGGGGGATTACCAGCATTTATTTCTATCATTCCGAAATCGATTCCAATGTTTATTGTAGGAATGATGATCGCAGTTGTAATTCCATTTACGTTAACATGGTTATTTGCAAAAAGAGTAAAACAGAAGTAGGAGGAAGTTAAGTATGAAAGATTGGCATAAAAGTGTAGTCTATCAAATTTATCCGAAGAGCTTTAATAGTTATTACAATAAAGAAACCGGTGATATAAAAGGAGTTACAGAGAAACTAGATTATTTAAAAGAACTCGGAGTGGATTATATTTGGTTAACACCGATATACCAATCACCCCAAAATGATAATGGATACGATGTAAGTGATTATTACAGTATTGATCCATCTTACGGAACGATGGAAGAGTTTGAAGAGCTTCTAGAAAAAGCAAAAGAACATGACATTGAAATTATGCTCGATATCGTTGTAAACCATAGTTCGACGGAGCATAAGTGGTTTAAGGAAGCGAAGGAAGATAAAAATAGCCCATATCGTAATTACTATATTTGGCGTGATGAAAAAAATAATTGGCAGTCTAAGTTTGGTGGATCGGCTTGGAAGTACGATGAGAAGACAGAGCAATATTTTTTACATCTATTTGATGAGACGCAAGCTGATTTAAATTGGGAAAATGAAAAACTTCGTGAAGAAGTATATGATATGATGCGCTTTTGGCTTGATAAAGGGGTAAAAGGATTCCGCCTTGATGTTATTAACTTAATTTCAAAAGACCAACGTTTCTTAAACGATGACGACAGCACTGCAACAAGTGATGGGCGTAAATATTATACAGACGGTCCGCGCGTCCATGAATATTTACAAGAGATGAACCGAAATGTATTTGAAGGTAAAGATGTAATTACAGTTGGAGAAATGTCGTCTACGACAATTGATAATTGTATTAAATATTCAAATCCTGAGCGCAATGAGCTAAGCATGACGTTTAGTTTCCATCATTTAAAAGTAGATTATCCGAATGGTGATAAGTGGACGAAGGCTGATTTTGATTTTATTAAATTAAAAGAAATTATGTCTAATTGGCAAATGGAAATGCAAAAAGGCGGGGGATGGAATGCTTTATTCTGGTGTAATCATGACCAGCCTCGCATTGTGTCACGCTTTGGTGATGATGGTAAGTACCGAAATGAATCAGCTAAAATGTTAGCGACAGCTATGCACATGCTGCAAGGAACGCCTTATATTTATCAAGGGGAAGAAATCGGTATGACGAATCCTAATTTCGAGTCCATCGAACAATATCGTGATGTAGAATCGTTAAATATATACGATATAAAGCTAGAAGAAGGATTATCAACAGAAGAGATTATGGGGATTTTAAAACAAAAATCTCGTGACAATTCGCGTACTCCGATGCATTGGAATGAAGAGATAAACAGTGGCTTTACAACAAGTACACCTTGGATTGCAGTTGCGGAAAACTTTAAAGAAATTAATGTAGATAAAGCTTTAGAAGATAACGAATCTGTATTTTATCATTATAAAAAGCTAATTGAACTTAGAAAAACGTACGATGTAATTACAGAAGGCGAATATGCTATTTTAGATGGAAATCATCCTAAGATTTGGGCATATACACGTACTGTAAATAATGAAGTATTACTTGTTATAAATAACTTCTATGGAGAAGAAATCACATATTCCGTACCAGCTCATGTTCAATTAGATGGTATGAAACAAGAAGTAGTAGTATCAAATTATAAAGATTCAAGTAAGGATATTACAAAGCTTAACTTAAGGCCGTATGAATCAATTGTATATCGATATACGAAATAAAAAGATTGTATGCCCATGGGCATACAATCTTTTTATTTTAAGACACCACTATACAAAATATTTATGTCTACTTCCGGCTTGAATTTTACTTTTGCATAATCTTTATTTCAATTTTTTTCTTCCATAATTTAGGATGATACGCGATGAGATGTCTGCCGATACCGAAAGCATCACAATTTGCTTTTTGTAGTTTGTTTTCAATGTAATTAATGTTCTCCGGAAGTGATGGAAACATATGCTTTGGGTTCTTACTCTCTTGTTGTTCTTTGTGCTCTGCCATAATCTCCACCTCTTTTAGCATAAAGTCACTTCTGTTAATTTTTTCTTTTTGTGAGAAATTTATGTTTGGGTTATTTAATATTAAAGCAGTACTTTTTTCCGTTTCTATCGAATTAGATAAGGGATATATAGGAGGGATGAATATGGAAATAACTGTAGAACGAGTTTTTACAAAAGAGATTTTAGCAAGAGCAGCAAAGGCATTTCATGTGACAGTGAAAGAAAACCCCCTTGGTGATTTTGAGAATTATATTTTTAAGGCGAAGGATAAAGGTGATGAGGATTACGTATTACGTTTAACGCATTCTTCTCATCGTTCTAAAAAAGAGGTAGAAGCTGAACTAGATTTTTTACGATATGTTGCGGAGAATGGGGCAAAGATAGCAGGACCTCTTTACTCAGCATCTCAAAATCTTGTAGAAGAAATCGTAGCAGAGGATGGGACCTTCTTTTATGCTTCTTTATTTACATATGCAAAAGGTGAGCAAGTAAAAGGAGAAGAATCACCTTATTGGGGAGAGGCTTACTTTGAAGCGTGGGGAAAAGCGATTGGGCAACTGCACCGTCTTACAATGAATTATCCTAAAACAGATTATCGTGATACGTGGGAAGAGGACGAAAGTAGCATTGTTAATGAATTAGAAGATGAGAAAGTGAAAGAGATTGCAGCTATATTAATGGATGAAATAAAGGCTCTTCCAATTGAAAGAGAAACATTTGGCCTTATGCATGGTGATATTCATCCAGGTAATTTTCATTATGATGGAAAAGAGCTAACAATCTTTGATTTTGATGATGCGACATATAATTACTTCATTCATGATTTGGCAATGGTTCTTTATTACTCTGTTCTATTTACATCGTGGACTGCAGAAGAGAAGGCAGAATTTGCTCGTAAACAGTTACAAGTGTTAAGAAAAGGATATGAATATGAGCACAGGCTGGCGGATAGTTGGTATGAATCGTTACCGTTATTTTTACGTTTACGTGATATAGGTTTATACGGCACGCTCCAAAAGAAGTTTAAGGGGAAAGATATGCCAGATAACTTCCGGAAATTATCAGAAGAGCTATATGAAAGAATTATAAAAAACGAAGCGATTGTGAATATATAATACATTTAATGTGAAACAAAGTATATAAAATAAATATATACTTTGTTTTTTTATACAAAAATATGTTTGTTTTATTAAAATAATATTGTTATAGATTCGGTATACACTTATAATTTTATATATATTCTGAATATTCTTTATAAAAGAAGGAGGGGGAATGTTGGAAGCTTTCGTAAATTGGTTAAATAGTATTATTTGGAGTCCTGCACTTGTTTATTTATGTTTAGGAGTAGGTTTATATTTTTCCATTCGAACGAGGTTTTTACAAGTAAGGCATGTAGGAGAAATGGTGAAGCTGACATTTCAAGGAGAAAAATCAGAAGCTGGTGTTTCTTCATTCCAGGCGTTAGCACTTTCGTTATCAGGACGCGTTGGAACAGGGAATATTGCTGGGGTAGCAACAGCGGTTGCATTCGGTGGACCAGGAGCTGTATTTTGGATGTGGGTAGTAGCCTTTTTAGGAGCAGGATCGGCTTATGTAGAATCAACACTTGCACAAATATATAAGACGAAACATCAAGGACAGTTTCGCGGTGGACCTGCTTATTACATTGAAAAAGGACTAGGTGTTAAATGGTATGCTTTAGTATTCGTTGCAGCAACAATTATTGCAACAGGACTTTTATTACCTGGTGTTCAAGCGAATAGTATTGCTGTAAGTTTAGAAACGGCTTTTGGAATTAATACTTCAGTATCAGGAGCTGTATTAGTAGTCGTATTAGCTCTTATCATTTTCGGTGGAGTAAAGCGAATTGTTAACGTAGCGCAAGTTGTAGTACCGTTTATGGCAGTTGGTTATATTGCAGTAGCTTGCGTCGTTGTTGCTATGAATATTGAAAAATTGCCAGAAGCATTTATGTTAATTATAAGAAGTGCGTTTGCATTAGAAGCTGCTTTTGGTGGCATTATCGGTTTAGCAATTTCTTGGGGAGTAAAACGTGGTATTTATTCCAACGAAGCAGGACAAGGAACTGGGCCACACGCAGCAGCAGCAGCTGAAGTATCACATCCAGCTAAACAAGGTTTAGTACAAGCATTTTCCGTTTACATTGATACATTATTTGTTTGTTCAGCGACAGCATTTATGATGATTATTACAGGCATGTATAACGTATTTGATGCAAGCGGAAAAAACTTTATCGTTAATAAACTAAACGGTGCGCAGCCAGGGCCTGGATATACACAGGCAGCAGTAGAATCTGTATTCCCTGGTTTTGGAAACGGTTTCGTCGCAATCTCGCTATTATTCTTTGCATTTACAACAATTATGGCATATTACTACATTGCGGAAACGAATATCGCGTACTTAAATCGTGATAAAGACCGTCCGTGGATGTCAATTGTACTAAAGTTTGTATTTTTAGGAGCTGTATTCTACGGTTGTGTAAAGACAGCAGCAACAGCTTGGGCTTTAGGCGATATCGGTGTAGGAATTATGGCTTGGGTAAATATCATTGCGATTTTACTATTACAAAAACCTGCATTAGTTGCATTAAAGGATTATGAAAAGCAGAAAAAAGAAGGCAAAGATCCAGTATTTGATCCGCAGGAATTAGGAATTAAAAATGCTGATTTCTGGGAGCATGAATATGGGAAAGATAAGAAAGAAGAAGTATCTTAATAGAATAGAAATGAAAGAGCAAAGGGAAATCCCTTTGCTTTTTTTATGGGGAAAATGCAGGTGAAAGTTATTTTTGGGGCTATTTTTGAATATAAAAAGAATGTACATGCTTTGTTAGGGGAAGGGGGGAGTATGGTGATTGAGTTTCGTAATGTAAATAAATATTATGGTGACTTTCAAGTTTTAAAAGATATTAATCTTCAAGTACAAAAGGGTGAAGTAGTAGTTGTTGTCGGGCCTTCAGGATCAGGAAAAAGCACGTTACTTCGGTGTATAAACCAATTAGAGATAATTACAGATGGAGAATTAATTGTACAAGGTACAGAGGTGCACAATAAGAAGACGGATATGAACGAATTACGCCGGAATATTGGGATGGTCTTTCAGCATTTTTATTTATATCCACATAAAACAGTTCTTCAAAATATTACACTAGCACCAATTAAAGTAAATAAAGTTTCAAAAGAAGAAGCAGAGAAAACAGCGATGTTTTATTTAGAGAAAGTAGGAATTCCGGAGAAGGCTAATGTATACCCACACCAATTATCCGGAGGACAACAGCAAAGGGTAGCAATTGCTAGAGGACTTGCGATGCAGCCTGAAATTATGCTGTTTGATGAGCCGACGTCTGCTCTTGATCCGGAGATGATTGGAGAAGTGCTTGATGTTATGAAAACGCTAGCTAAAGAAGGGATGACGATGGTCGTCGTCACGCATGAGATGGGATTTGCACGGGAAGTAGCAGATCGGATTTTATTTATGGATAACGGTCAAATTATCGAAGATACAACACCAGTACAATTTTTTGCGAATCCTGAACAAGAAAGAGCGCGCCTATTTTTAAGCCGAGTGTTAAATCATTAAAGGAGGAATTTCATGCTTAAAATGAAAAAGCTGTTTACTTTAATTGTATTCTCATGTTTATTCGTGCTTATCGTTGCTGGATGTGGAAGTAAAAAAGATGAGGCGAAAGAAACGAATACGAAGCAAGGCGGGGTTGTTGAGCAAATTAAAAAGCGCGGGAAATTAGTAGTTGGGGTGAAGAATGATACGAATTTATTTGGGCTAAAGAATCCTTCAACAGGACAGGTAGAAGGATTCGATGTTGATATTGCGAAGGCTCTTGCGAAAAAAATTCTTGGTGATGAAAAGAAAATAGAGCTGAAAGAAGTAACGTCTAAAACACGTATTCCCATGCTGAAAAATGGTGATATTGATGCA
Source organism: Bacillus cereus group sp. BfR-BA-01383 (assembly GCF_022663495.1). Lineage (NCBI taxonomy): Bacteria > Bacillati > Bacillota > Bacilli > Caryophanales > Bacillaceae > Bacillus > Bacillus cereus group sp. BfR-BA-01383. The sequence goes on along the minus strand of NZ_JAKUFP010000018.1, from coordinate 73,931 downwards.
ATTATCGCAACAATGACAATTACGGAAGAGCGTAAAAAAGAAGTGGATTTCTCAGATGTATACTTTAAAGCGGGGCAATCGTTACTTGTGAAAAAAGGGAGCGATATTAAAAGTATTGATGATGTGAAAAAAGGTGTGAAAGTGTTAGCTGTAAAAGGCTCAACGTCTACAAATAATATACGTCAAAAATCACCAGAATCGACTGTATTAGAATTTGAAAATTACAGTGAGGCATTTACAGCGTTAAAAGCAGGAAAAGGTGATGTTTTAACGACAGATAATGCAATTCTTTATGGAATGGCAAAACAAGATTCTAATTATGAAGTTGTAGGGAAAATTTTCACGGATGAACCGTACGGAATTGCCGTACAAAAAGGTGCAGATGATTTAACAAAAGAGATTAATAGTTTATTAAAAGATATGAAAGCTAATGGAGAATACGATAAATTATATGAAAAATGGATCGGTCAAAAACAAGAAAAATAAAGTGAAACTAACTGGAAGAAATAATAAGAATGAGAGGATGAGGGATACTCATCCTCTTCTTGTAAAGAAAGAGGGGAGAATATGTGCCGGATTTTTCTATATTAACGAATAACATTGATATGTATTTAGAAGGGTTTAAATATACGGTTATTTCTAGTGTAATTGCATTAATAGGAAGTTTTATTTTAGGAGTAATTTTGGCGGTAATGCGTATTGCACCTATTCGTATTTTAAATTGGATGGGATCTGTTTTTGTAGAGTTTGTAAGAAATATTCCGCTCGTATTAATTGCATTTATATTTTATTTCGCTTTACCTGTAATAGGAATTACGTTAAATGGTTTTGTAGCAGGGACAGTTGCACTGACGGTATATACAGCGGCTTTCATCGCAGAAGTAATTCGTGCTGGTATTTTATCAGTTGCGAAAGGACAAATGGAAGCGGCACGTTCTTCCGGATTAACATATACGCAAGCGATGTATCATGTCGTTTTACCCCAAGCGTTGAAAATCGTAATCCCCCCTTTAGGAAACCAATTTCTCAATTTAGTTAAAAACTCATCAATACTCGGAATTATCGCCGGTGCTGATTTAATGTACCAAGGAGACTTAATTTCAACGAAGACGTTTGTTACGTTTGATGTATATATATTTGTCGGGATGTTTTATTTAATATTAACAATTCCCCTCAGTATGCTAGTGCGTTATTTAGAAAAACGCTTAGCAAAGGAGGCGGTGTAAATGGATTTTAAGGGAGCAATTACAGGTGATCATATCCTCTTTTTATTAAAAGGATTACTCATAACGTTAGAGGTAGCGCTCGTAGCGATTGTACTTAGCTTTATTATTGGGAGTGTAATAGGGACATTGCGTTACACAAAAATACCTGTCGTCTCACAAGTACTAGGTTTTATCGTTGAAGTTATTCGAAATTTACCGCTTCTTTTAATTATATTTTTTACGTATTTTGCACTTCCAGAAGCGGGATTGAAGTTAGAAATTATAACCGCTGCAATAGTTGCTTTAACAATATTTGAAGCAGCGATGATATCTGAAATTGTTAGAAGCGGTTTATTGTCTATTGAAAAAGGGCAAATTGAGGCCGCAAGATCTTCAGGATTAACGTATGTTCAAGCGCTTTGGCATATTATTTTACCGCAAGCATTAAGAAGAATGGTTCCGCCGCTTGTCAGTCAATTTATTTCATTGCTGAAAGATACGTCGTTAGCGGTTGTTATATCACTGCCCGAGCTTATGCATAATGCTCAAATTATTAGCGGACAAAATGTAAATTATATGATTCCAACGTTTATATTAGTAGCTTGTATGTACTTTATAGTGAATTATAGTTTATCAATTTTATCGAGAAGATTAGAACTTCGTTAACGCTTACAATATATGTAAGTGTTTTCCCTTATTTATCCTTGTTTTCCTCTAAATAGAATCTAAATCTTGCAATAATTCGATTTTTATATTGTTTTATCAGAAAAGTTTTAATTTTATATAGAAATTGTAACCGCTTTCGTGTATATTTTTATTATCAGAAAATTTTAAAAAGAGACAGGGGTATTTGTAGGGGAGGATTAAGATGCAGCAAACAACGAATGAGAAATTACATCGTACGATGAAGAGTAGACATTTATTTATGATCGCACTTGGTGGTGTAATCGGGACGGGCTTTTTTCTAGGGTCAGGTTATACTATTAATCAGGCTGGACCAGGGGGAGCAATTCTCTCTTATTTAGTGGGCGGATTTATTATGTATTTAACAATGCTTTGTCTTGGAGAGCTAACGGTAGCGATGCCAGTTTCAGGTTCTTTCCAAAAGTATGCAACGAAGTTTATTGGACCGGGAACAGGGTTTATGATCGGCTGGCTATACTGGATTGGATGGGCAGTAACAGTAGGATTAGAATTAACGTCGATTGGTTTAATGATGAAAAGATGGTTTCCGAATGTTGATGTTTGGGTATGGTGTCTTGTATTCGGAGTTATTTTATATGCTTCAAACGCTATTTCAGCAAAAAGTTATGCTGAATTAGAGTTTTGGTTCTCTAGTATTAAAGTAGTTACAATTCTTGCATTTATTGTTCTTGGTGGTAGTGCATTATTAGGATTTATACCATATGACGGAAAAGAAGCAGCACCTCTTTTCTCTAACTTTGTAAGTGATGGCGGGCTATTCCCGAATGGACTGGCAGCGGTATTACTTACGATGATTACAGTTAACTTCTCGTTCCAAGGAACAGAGTTAATCGGGATTGCAGCAGGAGAGAGTCAGGAGCCTGAAAAAACAATTCCACGTGCGATTCGTAATACAGTATGGCGTATTATGATATTCTTCATCTTAACAATGACAATTTTAGTAGGATTAATTTCTTGGAAAGAAGCAGGAGTAATTGAAAGTCCATTCGTAGTTGTATTTGATAAAATCGGTATTCCATATGCAGCTGATATTATGAACTTCGTTATTATTACTGCTTTATTATCGGTAGCTAACTCAGGATTATATGCAGCAACGCGTATACTATGGTCACTTGCAAATGAAGGAATGGCACCAACTTCTTTCAAGAAAGTAAATAAACGCGGTATTCCAATTACAGCATTAGTTGTAACGATTGCAGTAGCCGCTTTATCTTTATTAACAAGCTTCCTTGCAGAAGATACAGTATATATGTATTTATTATCTATAGCTGGTTTATCAGCTGTATCAAGTTGGATCATTATTGCTTTATCGCAACTACGCTTTAGAAGTCAGTATATCAAAGGCGGAGGGAAATTAGAGGATTTAAAGTATAAAACGCCTTTATATCCGATTGTTCCAATTTTAGCTTTAATTACAAATAGTATCGTTGTTATTAGTTTAGCGTTTATTCCTGAACAACGAATGGCGTTATACTGTGGTATTCCATTTATCATTTTCTGCTACATATATTATTATATGAGTAAGAAACGGAAGAAACCGATGAAAGTGGAGATGGAAAAAACACATGAAAATAACAATCAAACACGATGATATAGAAGCAGATTTATCGTATGGTCAATTAGTGATAGGAAAAGAAAATGGGTATTCACCGTTACAATTACTCGTTTCTTCTATCGCGGGATGCAGTGCAATTGTCTTTCGCACAATTTTAGAGAAAAAACGTATTACATACGATACGTTTACAATTGAAACTGAAATTGGGAGAAGTGAAGCTTTATCGAAACCAGTTGAAAGTATTCATTTGCACTATAAAATTAAAGCGGAAAACATTACAGAAGAGCAGTTGGACAAGGCGTTGCAGCTTGCAGTGAAAAATTGCACAATTGTTCAATCTGTGAAGGATAGTATAAAGGTTACGGAAACAATTGAACTAGTGAAGTGAAACATAAAAACGTGAGAATACGGCTCTCACGTTTTTATGTTTTTAATAGAGGAGGAAGTATTATGAAATGTTTAGGTTGTAAATTAGCAAACGAAGAAGAAATGATATATAAAGTATATGAAGATGAGTATGTAACATGCTTTTTAGATCATGCGCCTTTTTATCCAGGGCACACTTTAATCGTCCCCAAGCAGCATGTTGTAGAAGTTGATGAATTAGATGATGTTGTAGCAAAATCAATTATGGATGCTTCTAAAGTTATTGCTAAAGCGATTAAGTTATTATATAAACCTGACGGAATTACAGTTTGTCAAAATGGTGGCATCTTTAACGAGTTAACACATTACCATATGCATGTTGTACCAAGATATAAAGAGCGCTCATTTGCTGAGTTTTATACGGTACAACCGGGAGAAAAGCAGAATCATGACTTTGAAGAAACAAAGACATTGTTAAAAGACGCGATAGAGCAAATACTGCATACTGAAAAGGCGTAAGAGAATTTTTCTTACGCCTTTTTAGTCCCCATACATATGTAAAATTTCTTTCGCATGTATACGTAAACCATCTATCAATTCTTTCGGTTCTAAAACTTTTGCATCTTTTCCAAGCCTATAAAATAAAGGAGTAATAAAATTGATTTCACCTTTATCAATTGTTGAATTTATATATCCTGTCCCGTCTTCATTTATTAAAACGAACTCTTCAAGGTAAGGAACGCTTTTACATTGGCGCACGCCTTCTGTCGTTAATAAAACATGTAACTGAGTAGGAATGCTTATTACGTTAGAGTTAGAGGCAAACCATTCTTCTAAATTCATGAACGTATCTTCATTTTCTTCTGTTGATAATATAGAAAGAATACGATCAACACGATACAGTAATACTTTTTTCCTGCCATAGTCATAGGACGGCAAATACCATAAACCATCGTGAGCATATACACCGATAGGGTGAACGTGTTTTGTTTTTATTCCTGTTTTAGATTCGTATTGAAAGTGTAGATTTTTGTTTTCAATAGCGGCTGTTAATACTTCTTTTAAAAGTGGGGTATCAATTGTCCTTTTAGGATTCCAAAAAGCGATATAAGAACGTATTGTATCAACTTTAGCTTTCGCGTCATTTTGTAGAGAGCTATACAGTTTATGAGTAACAGAATTGATTTCTGTGTTAAAAGGCAAGTCTCGGTAGTAGCTTAAAGATTGAAATGCAAAAAAGATGGAGACAGCTTCTTCTTCCGTAAATAAAATAGGGGGAAGTATGCTGCTTGTTAATATTTTATATCCTCCGTTGCGACCTTGTTCAGCATAAATTGGTAATCCCATATCGCTTAAATCTAAAATATATCTATGGACAGTACGAACGGAAATATTAAATTCATCAGCTATTTCTTGAGCTGTAAATGTTTTTTTCGCAGAAGCAAATATAAGAATATCTAATAAACGTTTTGCTTTTGACAAATACATCACCTTTTTTCTTTTTTAACATGACGTAAATTGTCATGTTTTATTGTTAGTATATTGTTTACATCATAATGTTATCAAGATGAGATGCAAGGAGGAAAAGGTATGTCACGTGAAGTTGTTTTATTTATTGCAGCTAGTTTAGATGGATATATAGCGAAAGAAGACGATGATTTAGGGTGGTTAATGGAAACGGAAGGAGAGGGAGACAACGGTTATACAGAAATGTACGAAACAATTGATACAATAATTATGGGAAAGAGAACGTACGATTATGTGGTAGAGCATACGGAAACCTTTCCGTATGTTAATGAAAAATGTTATGTTTTTTCTCATGCAGAAAAAGGTTCAAACGAACATGTAGAGTTTGTAAATGAAGATATAGTTGAGTTTGTAAAAAAGTTAAAAGAGCAGGAAGGATCTAAAATATGGATGGTCGGTGGAGGGAGTCTACTGAGAGAATTTTTTAAGAATAATCTAATTGATGAATATGTTGTTACGATTACACCTCATATATTAGGTTCTGGAGTTCCGTTATTTCAAGAAAAAAATCCAGAAATTCATTTAACTTTAACGGATACGAAACGTTTTGGGCAATTTGTAAATTTATATTATAAAGTAAAATCTTAAAGCATAAAGAAACACGACTACTGGTGGTAGTCGTGTTTCTTTATATATGGTAATGAAATTGTGAAACAAGACCCATAATCAACTTTACTTGTGACAGTAATATTCCCGCCGTGTAGTTCTATGATTTCCTTCACGATGGAGAGTCCTAAACCGGTTCCGCCTGTAGCACGTGTTCTTGCTTTATCAACGCGATAAAAACGGTCGAAAATGTGAGGGAGGTCTTCAGGCGGAATACCTTCGCCTTCATCTTCAATTGTAATGGAAATGCGTTTGGTTTCTTCTGTAACAGAAATGATGATATGAGAATGTTCTTTTGAATGTCTATAAGCGTTATTTAAAATGTTCACTATAACTTGTTCGAATCGCTGTTCATCTAAGTTTACTAGTAGGGAAGGAGGACAAGTAAAAGAAACTTTAACGTGTCTTTCCTTATACATGGCGTTTACTTTTTCAGTTATACGAGTAAGAAAAGAGTGTAACTGAACTTCTTTTACGTCGATAGAAAAGCTATGTTTTTCCATCTGTGCAAGTGAAAATAAGTCTTGAACTAAGTTCGTAATATAATCAGACTCATCTTTTATAATAGATAAATATCGCAAACGTTGCTCAGGAGGGGTGCTTTCTTTTAAAGCAATGTCCGCATAACCTCTTACATACGTTAAAGGTGTTCGCAATTCATGGGCAACACTCGCTAAAAATTCGCTTCGTTCCGTTTTCATATAATGTAAATCATTTGCGAGCGTTTGAATGGATTGTGCTAGTTCACCAATTTCGTCATTTCGAGTAGTCGTTAATGAAACTGATAAATCGCCTTTACTCATTTTTTCGGTCGCTTGTTTCATGTGTAACAATGGTTTTGTTAATAAACGTGATAATAGGAAAATGGTAATAGCTGTTAATAAGAAAGTAATGACTCCAGCAATAATAAATTGTTTCGTCACCCCGTTAACCATCTCTTCGATTGATTCCGTCCCGAGAAACATATATACATAGCCTTCCGTTTTTCCTGCTACTACAATTGGGCTAATTGTGCATATATAATTAGATGTTTTCCAATGATTTTCTATAATTGCTCCGTTATGATTTGTCCGCGTATTCATCTCTGTAATATGTTTCTTTATAGTAGTATCTAGTTCGTTAGATTTTGCTAATACTTCTTTATTCGCATCTGTAATAACGACAGTTGTTTCAGCTTCGGATTCCATTAAAGCGACATGGGAGATTGTTTGCTTGTCATAATATTTTTCAAGAACATCTCGGTGACTATTTCCACGCTTTAATAAAGCGGTCATTTCTTCATTTACTCTATTGTTGACAAGGCTATAATAGAGCAAAATAAATAGAACGCTTTCGATTAAAAGTGTGACAATTAGAAAATAAAATCCGAATTGAATAGAGATTCGTTTCATCACTTTGCTCCTTACTCTTCCATATCAATCCAGCGATAACCAACTCCGTACACAGTCTTTAAATGATGATCAATAGGGAAATTTCCTTTCCGTAATTTATCACGCAAATTACGAATATGTGAATCGACTGTTCTATCTTCTGTATTTGTATTGAATCCCCAAATGCGTTCAATAAGTTGATCACGGCTTAATACGTAGTTCACATGGCGTAAAAATAATCCGAGCAAAGAGAATTCGATTGGAGTGAGAAGAAGTTCTTCATCATGGACAGACACAAAATGTTTTGCCTCATCCCATAAAATGCCGTGATATTCGATTTGTGCATGTTGATTCGTACGCCGTAAAACAGCTTCAATTCTTGCAAAGAGCTCCTCTTCATGAAAAGGTTTCGTTACATAATCATCTGCTCCAAGTTTTAATCCTTGGACGACATCTACCGTTTGATCACGAGCAGTGACCATAATGATAGGAACGTTACTAAAGGAACGAATTCTTTTACATGTTTCCCATCCGTCCATCTTTGGCATCATAATATCGAGTAAAACAAATTTAAAGTTTCGATTCTCTATATGTGAAATAGCTTCTTCTCCAGATACTGCACATATGCAGTTATATCCAATTGGAGTGAGATAAAGCGTTAGTAATTCAAGCATTCTCGGTTCATCGTCTACGAGTAGTATGTCAATCATAGAGTACCTCCGCATTTGTATTACTTAAATTGTAAGTCAAAATCATGAAGAAATGGTGCAGATTATAATGCATCTGCATAATTTCTTCAGAATTGCTTGTTATTGTTTAGTTGAACTTCTACTTTAGGTAAGGATATTGGCTCAATAACGACTAATACGGAGGCGATATAATGAAAAAAGCAACCCGCATTTTGGGCGTAACGATAATTACAGCAATTGGTCTTGCGGCATGTGGACAAACGAATGATATGGACCATACAAAGCATGAATCTACAAAAGAGAAGGAAACAGAGCAAAAGGAAATGAAAATGAAAATGAATCAAGGAGTAACTGCGCCGAAAGAAATGAATAAAGGGGCATCGAAGGATGTATTAACGACAAGTTTAAAAAATGTAACGAGATTAAATACAAATGATCCATTGCAAATGGCAGTATTAACTTCGCAAACAATATGGCCAGCAACTCATAAGGAGAATCAGCCAGGCGCGGTTATTTTAGTGCCAGTAAGCGAGTGGCAATTAGGTATTGCAAGTGCAGATCTTATCCATCATCCAAACAACGGGCCTATCTTATTTATAGAAAAAGAAAAGGTACCTGAAATGACGTTAAAAGAAATAAAACGATTAAATCCGCTCGGAACGAAAGAAGGAACACAAATTATGGTGATGGGTGATGTAGGTGCAGCTGTTCTTGAACAATTAAAAGACTATAAAGTAAAGCAAATAAAAGAAACGGACCCAGCTACATTTGCGAAAGATGTTGATAAAGAATACGCCGATATAACAGGAAGTTATCCGAATAGCGTCATTATCGGCTCGTCCGAAGAGCAAGGACGTTTATACACAACACCAGCTGTAAACTGGATTTCTCATATGCCAGAGCCACTTCTATATGTAGAGAAAAATAAAGTACCAGAGTCTACGATAGAGGCATTAAAGATGAGAAAAGATAAAGCAAATATATATGTATTAGGACCAGAAAAAATTGTTTCAAAAGAAGTAGAAAAAGAGTTAAGTAAATACGGAAAAATAACGCGTATTAGTGGGCAGACTCCAACAGAAAATTCTATTGCATTTGCGAAATTTAAAGATGAAAAAACGAAATTTGGCTGGGGATTCACAAAGCCAGGTCACGGTTTGTCATTTGTTTCGAGTGCAACACCGGATTTAGCAGTTGCTGGCGCACCATTTTCACATATGGGTAAACATGCCCCTGTTATCTTATTAGAGGAAGGAAAAGCTTCACAACCAGTTTATGACTTCCTTGCTACTATTCAGCCGAAGTTTAAGGATGACCCAACAATCGGTCCATACAATCATGGATTCTTATTAGGAAATACTGAAAATATTTCATTTGAAACACAAGGTATATTGGATGAAAGGTTAGAGATTGTTCAAGAAAGTGATAAAGGTCACGGTGGACATTAATGAAATGAGAAAAGGCGCTACTAAAGTGGCGTCTTTTTCTTTAGGAAACTTTTACATAGCACAAAATCTTTTACTCGTTATATAATAGCCTTCGTACAATCGGGCTGGATTTTCTCACGGAGAGAATCAAAAATAGAAGAGTAGAGGAGTGGTATTTTGTTTCAAACGATAAAAAATGATTGGTTTTCAAATGTGAAAGGGGACGTGCTATCAGGGATTGTTGTTGCTTTAGCATTAATTCCAGAAGCAATAGCCTTTTCCGTTATTGCAGGCGTAGATCCGACCGTTGGATTATACGCGGCCTTTTGTATTGCGGTTACAATTTCATTTGTGGGTGGTAGACCTGGGATGATTTCAGCAGCAACAGGTGCAATGGCGTTATTAATGGTCACTCTTGTGAAGGATCATGGTTTACAATATTTATTTGCTGCGACAATATTAACAGGTATTGTTCAAATTATTTTTGGGGTGTTCAAACTTAGTTCATTTATGAAGTTTGTTCCGAAATCAGTTATGAGTGGTTTTTTAAATTCACTTGGCATTTTAGTTTTTACAGCGCAACTGCCGCATTTTAAAAATGCAACTTGGCAAATGTATGCACTTGTCGCATTAGGACTTGCAATTATATATTTATTTCCACGTATTACAACGGTTGTACCATCTACACTTATTTCAATTATTATTGTGACAAGCATTGCACTTATGAGCGGATTACAGTTGAAAACAGTAGGGGATATGGGAAGCTTACCGAAAGAATTACCGTTCTTTAGTATTCCTGATGTACCGTTTACACTTGAGACATTAGGTATTATTTTGCCGTACTCAGTTATGCTTGCAATTATTGGTTTACTAGAGTCATTATTAACGGCTTCGGTTTTAGATGATATGACACATACAGAAAGTAATAAGCACAAAGAGGCACGTGGACAAGGGATTGCAAACATTGTTGCTGGATTTTTCGGAGGAATGGCAGGTTGTGCAATGATTGGACAATCTGTTATTAACATTAAATCAGGTGGTCGCGGGAGATTATCGACGTTTGTAGCCGGTGGTTTTTTAATCGTATTGCTATTTGTTTTAGGTGATTACGTTGTTCATATTCCGATGGCAGCTTTAGTTGCCGTTATGATTATGGTTTCAATCGGAACATTTGATTGGAACTCCGTAGCAACGATTCATAAGGTGCCAAAAGGGAATGCTTTTGTTATGATCGTAACGCTTGTCGTTGTTCTAATCACACATAATTTAGCATTAGGTGTAATTATAGGGACAGTAATTAGTGCGATTTTATTTGCATTCAATATGGCAAAGATTCACGTGAAACATTTATATATTGAAAATAAGAAAATATACGAAATTCACGGTCAACTGTTTTTCGCATCAACGGCAGATTTTATAAATACTTTTTCATACGATGAAGATGTGAAAGAAATTGAGATGAACTTTACTCATGCGCACGTATGGGATGATTCAGCAGTAGCCGCAATTGATAAAGTTATCATGAAGTATGAACAAAGTGGCGTGAAAGTAAGTATAACTGGATTAAATGAACGAAGCTCGAAGATTGTTTCGAATTTAGCTACTTATAATAAGAGAATTGCTAGTTAGAAGCATCTTTTTTAGGAGGCTGTATTATATAATACGAGTAGGATAACGAAAAGGGGATTCAGCATATGTACAAACAAATTCTATTAGCATGTGATAGTTCTGAACATGCACTTCGGGCAGCGGAGCATGCAATACATATTGCGAAATTTAGCGAGGAATCAAATGTTGAAGTGGTATATGTTGTAGATAATAGAACAGCAAAATCAGATATTATACACGGACAAACAGATTTAGAAACAATATCAGCTAGTCGAAAAGATAAATTAAAAGAGATTGAAGGTTTATTAAAGAAAGAAAACATTGCCTACGAAATTACGATTCTACATGGCGATCCTGGAGATACACTCGTTCAGTATGTAAATACAGGAGATATAGATCTTGTTATTGCTGGAAGTAGAGGATTAAATACATTGCAAGAAATGGTGCTTGGTAGTGTTAGTCATAAAATAGCAAAGCGTGTAAAATGTCCGGTGATGATTGTAAAATAAATTGAGCGAAATATTTTTTAGTGAAAGCAAGACCTTGATATAATTCGAGGTCTTTTTTGACGTATAAAGGGAGAACGTGTGGACATACTAAATATATAAGTTTTAGAAAATGTTAACTTACAAATTTGTAAGTTAGTTGTCAGAGAAATCGATGTTATGAAATTTTTCCCATTGGTAAAATAAGAGTATCAAAGGGGAGATAGGGAGGATGGAAGAAATGAAATCATTTCAAAATTTATCATATAGTCAAGGGGTAAGCTTAATTTGTTTAGGGGGATTTGCTGCATCTGTTACGTTAGCAGTTTTAATAAAGACGTTTCAGCAAATGTTTTAATTTTATAGTAGGGAAGGAATTGGTTGTTATAAATAGTAAGAAAAGGATTGTAAATAAAAAATAGCTCTTAGCATGTATGTAAACGCTAAGAGCTATTTTTATGTTTGTTTTTTACATATTATATTTTGTTTAAGCTTGTTTTGACTTTGCCGATCCTGTATTTAAAGTAAGGGCAAGGAAAAACATTGCAAGTGAAAAGTTTTTTCGAACAAAGTAGTAACCTGCATAATCGATGAAGATACCTAAGAATACTTGTAAACGCAATTTACGGTATTCGCTATCAACGCGGTCAGTAGGTAAGCGTTCTGCGCGGGGCGCAGGTTTAAATAATTGTGTAAAAAACATAAAATCAAAATCCTCCCTAATTAATTAAAAGCGTTTTAAGACAGCGAGAATACAAAAAGGCCATGGAATATAAAAAAGTTTCCTTTTTTATGATTCATAGCCTTATACTCCGTTTCTCCGTGACTGTCAATATTAACTTCGTCGAAAAACATACAACTTTGTGACAAAAATGTAAACGTTTTTATAAATAAAAGGTGTTGACGGATTTTGTTTGTGGGATTAATATTTAAATACGTTAAATATTTTATTGTTTAAATAAGAGGTGGATAACATGCCAAATGATATGACTCATATTGATAAAATTCAAGCTCTTACATTCGCTATAGGAAAGAAAATGCAAACAGAGCTATTGGAACAAATGCAAGCATCGGGACTTACACCACCACAGTTTTATATTTTGAAGATTTTAGATCATCACGGAGCCTCAAGAGCGACACAATTGGCGGAGAAAATGTACGTGAAACCGAGCGCGATTACAGTAATGATTGATCGTTTAATTGATCATGGGTTAGTAGAGCGTTATCACGACAATAATGATCGCCGCGTTGTTGTCATTGAGCTAACGAAAAAGGGGAAAGCTACAGTAGAAGAGGCTATGGCGGCTCGTAATGAGCATATCGCCAAATACTTCTCACAATTAGAATTACAAGAACGAGAAGATTTGTTACGCCTTTTTGAGAAGCTAGAAACAATTATTTGCGGGACACAAGAGAAAAAAGAGAATAACTAAGAGGAATTGAGGAGATTACATGGAGCAACAAGAAAATCAGAATAGAAAGTTGTTGTTAGTCGGTTTAGTCATCGCAATGCTATTTGCTGCATTAGATGGAACAATCGTCGGTACAGCAATGCCACGTATTGTCGGTGAACTAGGCGGATTAAGCTTAATGACGTGGTTAACAACAGCTTATATGTTAACATCAACGACAGTTGTACCAATTGCAGGTAAATTAGCGGATTTACTTGGTCGTCGTAACGTATATATAGCAGGACTAGTTATCTTTATGGTTGGTTCGGCGTTATGTGGTATGGCAAATGGTATGACAGAATTAATTATTTTCCGTGGTATTCAAGGTCTTGGTGGCGGTATTATGATGCCAATGGCTATGATTATTATCGGAGATATGTTCACAGGAAAAGAACGTGCGAAATGGCAAGGTATTTTCGGTGCATTATACGGTCTTGCTTCTGTAATTGGACCACAAGTTGGTGGTTGGATTGTAGACGCAGTGAACTGGAGATGGGTATTCTACATTAACTTACCAGTTGGTATTTTAGCGACGATCTTTATCGCAATGGGATTAAAATCACATAAACAAACAGGACCAATTAAAATTGATATCGCTGGAATCTTTACGATGATTCTCGGTGTTGTAAGTTTATTACTTGCGTTAACGTTTGGCGGGAAAGATTACGCATGGGGTTCTTGGCAAATTATCGGGTTATTCGCACTATCTGTAATTGGTATTGTTAGCTTTATTATTGTTGAAAAGAAAGCTGAAGAACCAATTTTACCGATGCATTTCTTTAAAAATCGCACATTTACACTACTGAATGCGATTGGATTCTTTATGAGTATTGGAATGTTTGGCGCTATTATGTTCGTACCATTCTTTATGCAAGGAATTGTAGGAGTAAGTGCTGCTGAATCAGGAACGATTATGACGCCGATGATGGTTACGATGATTGTAATGAGTATTATTGGTGGTCAACTTGTATTAAAAGTTGGTGTGAAACCACAAATTATTACAGGAATGCTTATTATGGCTAGTGGATTCTGGCTATTAACAACGATGGATATGCACACAACGAAGCTTACCGCTACTTCTTATATGATGGTTATCGGTTTAGGAATGGGTCTTGTTATGCCAACATTAACATTGGCGTTACAAGAAAGCTTCCCGAAAAAGGATCTTGGTGTAGTAACATCATCAAGTCAGTTCTTCCGTCAAATCGGTGGAACATTCGGTATTACAATTTTAGGATCAATTATGAATAATACTTCAGGTACAACATTAACAAATAAATTAATACCTGTATTAGATACGTTCCCGAAAGAAGCGGGACAAATGGTAACTAAATTGAAAGATATGATTCATACAGACCCACAAGGTTTATATTCGATGCTCTTTAATCCAGAAGCATTAAAGCAAATGCCGGAAGCATTCTCTAATAGCATTGTACCAATTTTGAAAAGTTCTTTAGTAGACTCACTTCATACTGTATTCTTAACAGGATTAGTATTTATCGTAGTAGGTGCCATCTTCACGATTTTCTTACAGAAGATTAAACTGTCTGATCGTAAAAAAGGTGCTGAAGAGCCTGCTGTAGAAGAGAAAGAACGAACTGCATCATATTCGTAATGAAGAAGCATCGCCTTATGGCGGTGCTTTTTTGAGTATAACCTTAAAAGCTTTTTAATGAGAAATGATTGACGTATTTTTAGAAATACGTTATATTATTTTCTGTAAACGGTTACATGAAATGGAGAGAAAAGAGAATGAGTACGATTAAAGACGTTGCAAAATTAGCGGGAGTATCTGTTGCGACCGTTTCCAGGGTGTTAAATAAAAATGGATATGTTCATGAAGATACGTTAAAAAAGGTAGAGCGTGCAATTGAAATGTTAGATTATAAGCCGAGTACAGTAGCGCGTTCACTGTATAATAAAAAATCTCGTTTAATTGGCTTAGTTGTTCCAAATATCGTGAATCCATTCTTTCCAGAAGTTGCACGTGCCGTAGAAGATGTAGCACATAAGCAAGGTTACACAGTTGTCCTTTGTAACTCTGATGAAAGTTTAGAAAAAGAGAAACAATACATTGATGTACTTAGACAAAATAATGTGGATGGGTTTATTGTGGCAACGAATCCACAAAATAGTGTTAATTACATGAATTTGTCTATTCCAGTTGTTGCGATTGACCGTATGTTTAATGAGCGCATTCCTACTGTATATGCAGATAACTATGCAGGGAGTCAGGCGGCGACAAAGTTATTAATAGACAAAGGATGTAAACATATTGCACATATTCGCGGACCCCGTGATGTGAGTACAGCCAATGAACGTTTTGAAGGTTTTGTAGACGTTATTACGCAAAATAATCTTTCTTATATGATTGCAGAGAGTACATTCGATCCAGCTCATAGTGAGCGTGTAGCGGTGGAATTATTAGAAGAATATCCGCATATTGATGGAATCGTTGCTGGGAATGATTTAATTGCAATTGGTATTGTAAAGGCTGCACTTCAAAAGGGAATTTCTATTCCAAACGATTTACAAATTATTGGATTTGATGGGATTTCTTTAACTGAAATGATGTATCCATCTATTACGACTGTTGCACAGCCAATTTATGAAATGGGGAAAATTGCAACAGAATTGTTGTTAGAGCAGATGGAAGGAAATGCATTAGAAGAGAAACACTATCGTTTACCGATTGAAATTATAGAAAGAAATACAACGAAGTAAGGAGATGAGACAGATGCCAAATATTGCAGTAGTAGGTAGTATTTCAATGGACTTAGTGGCTGTTTCAAAAGTACGGCCGAAAGCAGGCGAAACAGTAATTGGTGAAGCGTTTCATACGATCCCAGGGGGAAAAGGGGCAAACCAAGCAGTTGCAGCAGCTAGATTAGGAGCAAATGTAGCAATGGTTGGTGCAGTAGGAAATGATGATTACGGAACAGTAGTTAGAAAAAATTTAGAGAACGAACGTGTTTTTATCGACTATGTGGTACCGGTTACAGATAGAACGACAGGAATTGCTCATATCGTTTTAGCAGAAGAGGATAACAGTATTGTTGTTGTACAAGGGGCAAATGCTCTTGTAAATGAGTCGATTGTAGACCGTTCAAAAGACCTTCTGGTAAAAGCTGATATGGTTGTTCTTCAACTAGAGATTCCGCTTGAAACGGTAAAATATGTTCTATCTATTTGTGAGGAGCATAAAATCCCGGTTATGTTAAATCCAGCTCCAGCACAAGTTTTATCAGAAGATATTTTAGCAAAAGCGACTTATATTACGCCAAATGAGCATGAGTGTCGTATTGTATTAGATGATTTCACATCACCAATTGAAGATTTACTGGCTAAATATCCAAATAAACTACTGATGACAGAAGGTTCTAGCGGTGTTCGTTTCCATAACGGAACGGAAGTTGTTCAAGTTCCAAGTATTGCTGTTGATGTAGTGGATACGACAGGAGCGGGGGATACATTTAACGGCGCGTTAGCAGTTGCACTTTCTGAAGGAGAAACACTTCAAAAAGCAATTCGTTTTGCGAACATTGCTGGTGGTCTTTCTGTAACGAAACTTGGTGCACAAGGCGGTATGCCAACGAGAGATAGAGTACGTGAAGTGCAGGTGATTATTGGATGAAAAAGCATGGTGTATTAAATAGCGAAATCGCAGCAGTCCTTGCTTCACTTGGACATACAGATACGATTGTAATTGCAGACTGCGGATTACCGATTCCAGACGGAGTAAAGCGAATTGATTTAGCTGTTGAGATTGGAAAACCAAGTTTTTTAGATGTATTACAAGTTGTAGCTGATGATATGACAATTGAAAAAGTGCTGTTAGCAGAAGAAGTTATTATCAATAATGCGGAAGTAAATAAAGAGATTGAGCTGCGATTAAAAGAGCCAGCATTTGAATATGTATCTCATGAACAATTTAAAGAGCATACGAAGAAAGCAAAGGCAATTATTCGCACAGGAGAGGCTACGCCTTATGCCAATGTTATTCTACATGCAGGTGTGATTTTTTAATAAAGGGAAGTGATGAGAATGCATATTGAAATGAAAAATATTTCAAAGGCGTTCAATGGTAATCCTGTTTTGAAGAATGCACAGTTTATGATTGAAACAGGGGAAGTTCATGCATTGATGGGGGAAAATGGAGCGGGTAAATCAACGCTCATGAAGATTTTGACAGGTGTATATACAAAAGATGGTGGAACAGTCACGATTGATGGACAAGAACGTACTTTTAAAAATGCGAAAGAAGCTGAAGAGTACGGCATTGCATTTATTCATCAAGAATTGAACATATTGCCGAATTTAACAGTAGCTGAAAATATGTATCTCGGTAAAGAGTTAATGTATGGGAAAACAGGTATTTTACGTACTCGTCAAATGAACGCACTTGCACAGCAGCAATTAGCGGAGCTAGGATTGCATGTAAAAGGCGCTATGTTAGCTGGCGAATTATCGGTTGGACAACAGCAAATTATCGAGATTGCGAAAGCTTTAATGACAAACGCGAGCGTTATTATTATGGATGAACCAACTGCGGCACTGACGGATCGTGAAATTGAAACGCTCTTTACAGTTATAAATAAGTTACGTAAAGAAGGTGTTTCATTCGTTTACATTTCGCACCGTATGGAAGAGATTTTCTCAATATGTGATGCCATTACGATTTTACGTGATGGAGAATACGTAGGAAAGAGGTTAATTCCAGAAACGTCATTTGATGAAGTAGTGAGTATGATGGTGGGGCGCAGCATTGGTGAACGCTACCCAGAGCGAAATAGTCAAATTGGCGAAGTGATTTTTGAAATGCGTAACGGAACGAAAAAGGGGAAATTTGAAAATGTTTCGTTTCAAGTGAGAAAAGGTGAAATTCTTGGTGTAGCTGGTTTGATGGGAGCTGGTCGCACGGATATTATGAAAGCGATATTTGGATATGAACCGTTAGACTCTGGACAAATTTTTATAAATGGACAAGAAGTAAAGATTGATAGTCCGATAGATGCGATTAGACAAAGAATTGCTTTTATTACAGAGGACAGAAAATCAGAAGGGTTAGTGTTAGATTTCTCAATTCGAGAAAATTTAGCGTTACCAAATTTAGAAAGTCTTTCAAAGGGAAGTGTTCTAAGTAACGCACTAGAGCAGCAATTTACAGAGGACATGATGAAGCTGCTTAATGTGAAAGCAGCTAACGGAGAGCAACCGGTGAAATCCCTTTCAGGTGGAAATCAGCAAAAGATTGTAATTGCAAAGTGGCTCGGTATTCATCCGCAACTACTCATATTAGATGAACCAACGAGAGGTGTAGATGTTGGAGCTAAAAAAGAAATTTACTCTATTATGAATAAGCTTACAGAGCAAGGAGATGCCGTTATTATGGTATCGTCTGAGCTTCCAGAAGTTTTAGGAATGAGTGATCGCGTTCTCGTCATTCATGAAGGGAAAATCGGTGGTATTTTAGAGAAAGATCAGGCATCGCAAGAGTCTATTATGGCACTAGCTACAGGGGGAGAGTAAGGTATGGCTAAGAAGGGGAATGTATTACAACAACTCGGTTCTTTAATCGGTTTAGTGTTAATTATCGTAGTAATTACAGCTTTAAATCCGGCATTTATTGAAATTCCAAATTTATTTAATATACTACGTCAAGTATCGATTAATGCACTCATTGCATTCGGAATGACCTTTGTAATTTTAACAGGGGGTATTGACTTATCGGTAGGTTCTATTTTAGCATTATCAAGTGCACTTGTTGCTGGAATGATGGCAAGTGGCATGGATCCGTTCCTTGCAATGGCAGTTGGATTATTAGCTGGTCTTGTAATGGGAGTTATAAACGGTATCATTATTGCGAAGGGAAAAGTAGCTCCGTTTATTGCGACTTTAGCAACAATGACTATTTTTCGCGGGTTGACGCTTGTTTATATGGACGGACGTCCGATCACTGGTCTTGGTGATCATTTAATGTTCCAAATGTTTGGCCGCGGTTATTTTCTTGGTATTCCGGTACCAGCTGTTACAATGATGATCGCTTTCGCAGTATTGTACTTCATTTTGAAGAAAACAACATTTGGTCGCCGTACCTTTGCGATTGGCGGAAATGAAGAAGCAGCAGCACTATCAGGTATTAATGTTACGAGAATTAAAGTAATGATTTACGGTCTTTCCGGGGTTTTGGCAGCGCTTGCAGGTATTATCTTAACATCACGACTAGATTCTGCACAGCCGACTGCAGGTACTTCTTACGAATTAGATGCAATTGCAGCAGTTGTATTAGGTGGAACAAGCCTTTCAGGAGGAAGAGGATGGATTATTGGTACATTCATCGGTGTACTTATTATCGGTGTACTAAATAACGGTTTAAATTTATTAGGTGTATCTTCTTTCTTCCAACAAGTTGTAAAAGGGCTTGTAATCTTACTAGCTGTATTAATTGATCGTCGAAAAGAAGCGTAATGGAGGGACAGTTCATGAAGAAATGGTTACTTATACTCGTTGCATGTATTATGGTCATTACTGCTGGTTGTTCAATGGAACCACCAGAATGGGCAAAGGATTCTAGCGATAAAGGTCGAAATAAAACTATTAAAGTTGGATTCTCTGTTTCAACTTTAAATAATCCGTTTTTCGTGACTTTAAAAAAAGGTGCAGAAAAGAAAGCGAAAGATAGCGGCATTGAATTGATTGCTGTTGATGCGCAAAATGATGCAGCAAAGCAAACAAACGATGTTGAAGATTTAATTCAAAAAGGTGTCGATGTAGTTGTTATTAATCCAACCGATTCAGATGCTGTTGCTTCAGCGGTAAGTGCAGCGAATGCAGCGAATGTTCCTGTTATTACAGTTGACCGCGTTGCGAATTCAGGTAAAGTTGTTTCTCACATTGCTTCTAATAATATCGAAGGTGGTCAAATGGCTAGTGATTACATTCGTGAATTAGTTGGTGAAGGAGCAAACGTTGCTGAGTTAGAAGGAATCCCTGGATCATCTGCTGCTCGTGAGCGCGGGAAAGGATTCCATAACGTAGCTGATAAGTCTTTAAAAGTAGTAGCAAAACAAGCAGCTGATTTCGATCGTGCAAAAGGTTTATCTGTTATGGAAAATATTTTGCAAGCGAATAGCGATATTAAAGCGGTATTTGCTCATAACGATGAAATGGCATTAGGGGCAATTGAGGCATTAAAATCTGCTGGAAAAACAGATGTAGTTGTTGTTGGATTTGATGCAACAGAAGATGCTGTGAAAGCGGTTAACGATGGGCGTATGGCTGCAACAGTCGCTCAAAAACCGGAATTAATCGGAGAGAAGGCGATGCAAACAGCAAAAGAGATAACACAAGGTAAAAAAGTGGACAAATTTATTCCGATTGAATTAGAGCTTATTAAGAAAAACAAATAAATATAAAATGAAAATTAGGAAGGAAGAATAACAAATGAAATTCTTTATTGATACAGCAAACATTAACGAAATTAAAGAGGCAAATGCATTAGGTGTAGTAGCTGGAGTAACGACAAATCCATCACTTGTAGCAAAAGAAGGCGTAGATTTCCATGAACGTATTCGTGAAATTTGCAGCTTTATTGAAGGACCTGTAAGCGCAGAAGTAATTAGCTTAGAAGCTGATAAAATGATTGAAGAAGGAAAAGAGTTAGCAAAAATCGCTCCAAACGTTGTTGTAAAAGTTCCAATGACAACAGAAGGCTTAAAAGCAGTAAAAGCATTCTCAGATTTAGGAATTCGTACAAACGTTACACTAGTATTCTCAGCAGTTCAAGCATTACTTGCAGCTCGCGCTGGTGCGACATACGTTTCACCATTCTTAGGTCGTCTAGATGATATCGGTCATAACGGTATGGACTTAATTCGCCAAATCGCAGAAATCTTTGCAATTCACGGCATTGAAACAGAAATCATTGCAGCATCTGTACGTCACAGCGTTCACGTAACAGACGCAGCATTAAATGGTGCACATATTGCAACAATCCCAGCAAACGTAATTGCTTCATTAGTGAAACACCCATTAACAGATCAAGGAATTGAGAAATTCTTAGCTGATTGGGAAAAAACACAAGAGAAATAATAGAAAATCGAGAATCCTAGTTTAATTGACTAGGGTTCTTTTTTTATCCCGTTATTTGTGGGCGGTAAAATTCCCACCTCAAAATTCGGCATATGCGAGGAAGTTAGGTGGGAGATAACTGCCCGTAAAAGCCCGATTGGTGAAGGCTAATAATCAGAGGGGGATGGACAAAACATCCCTCTGATTAAAGTTCCGCTTCATTTAAAAGAATTTTCATGCAATTGTGCATATTGTCTTTTAAATTTGTTATATAAGCTATTTAATATATATCAAATCACTTTTTATTTTTCATATTTCGACATAAAAGGTAGAGGGTCTGACCAGAAAACTGGAGGGCATGATTCTATACCAGAAAGCTTAACGTTTATAGAATTATGCCTTTTTATATAGGGAGGGCAGAAAGTAGGGATTTCGATTAAAATGCACTTATTTATCTGAATTTTAAGTTTTATAAAAGGAGAGAAATAGAATGAGAAGAAAAGCGCCATTTAAAGTGTTGTCGTCATTAGCAATTACGGCAACCATTGGATACACAGCTGTATTGAGTGCTCCGTTAGCATACGCAGAAACGCCAGTGAAAGCAAAAGAAAATATTTCTACGACGCCAATTGATCATAATTTAATTCAAGAAGATCGTTTAGCGGAAGCGTTGAAAGAAAGAGGAACAATTAATCCAGCATCTTCTAAAGAAGAGACGAAAAAAGCTGTAGAGCAATATATTGAAAAGAAACAAGGGGATCAGGCGAATAAAGAAATTCTTCCAGATGATCACTCGCAAGAAGTATCTGATTTCACGAAAAAAGTAAAAGAAAAAAAGATGGAAGAAAAGGAAAACGTAAAGAAGGCTGAAAAAAATGTTAGCTCTGAGAAAAAGCCAGAGCCAAATAAAAAGCAATTGAATGGGCAAGTCCCAACGTCTAAAGCAAAGCAAGCTCCGTATAATGGACCTGTCCGTAATGATAAAGTGTTAGTGTTACTCGTTGAATTCAGTGATTATAAGCACAATAATATCGATCAAACGCCAGGTTACATGTATTCGAAAGACTTTAGTAGAGAACATTATCAAAAAATGTTGTTCGGTAATGAGCCTTATACATTATTTGATGGTTCAAAAGTAAAAACGTTTAAACAATACTATGAAGAGCAGTCTGGCGGTAGTTATACGACAGACGGATATGTAACGGAGTGGCTAACTGTTCCAGGAAAGGCATCCGATTATGGAGCTGATGGTAGTAGTGGTCACGATAATAAAGGGCCAAAAGGTGCACGTGATTTAGTGAAGGAAGCTTTACATGCAGCTGCTGAGAAAGGACTAGATTTATCTCAATTTGACCAATTCGATAGATATGATACAAATGGAGATGGGAATCAAAATGAACCTGACGGTGTAATTGATCATTTAATGGTAATTCATGCTGGTGTTGGTCAAGAAGCTGGTGGCGGTAAATTAGGTGATGATGCAATCTGGTCACATCGTTCAAAATTAGCAATAGATCCAGTAGCGATTGAAGGTACAAAATCAAAGGTAGATTATTGGGGTGGAAAAGTAGCAGCACATGATTACACAATTGAACCAGAAGATGGAGCAGTAGGTGTGTTTGCACATGAATTTGGACATGACCTTGGTTTACCGGATGAATATGACACGAAATATACTGGAAATGGTTCACCTGTTGAAGCTTGGTCATTAATGAGTGGAGGTAGTTGGACAGGGAAAATTGCTGGAACAGAGCCAACTAGTTTTTCGCCGCAAAATAAAGACTTCTTACAAAAGAATATGGGTGGAAACTGGGCAAAAATTTTAGAGGTAGATTACGATAAAATTAAGCGTGGTGTAGGAGTTCCTACATATATTGATCAAAGTGTTACAAAATCAAATCGTCCAGGCGTTGTTCGTGTGAACTTACCAAGTAAGAGTGTTGAAACAATTAAGCCGGGATTTGGAAAGTATGCATATTATAGTACAAGAGGCGATGATATGCATACAACATTAGAAACACCGTTCTTTGATTTAACAAAGGGAACAAACGTAAAATTCGATTATAAAGCAAATTATGAGTTAGAAGCAGAGTGCGATTTCATCGAAGTACATGCTGTAACGGAAGATGGAACGAAAATATTGATTGATAGATTAGGAGAGAAGATAGTACAAGATGATAAAGATACAACCGATGGAAAGTGGATTGATAAATCATACGATTTAAGTCAATTTAAAGGAAAGAAAGTGAAACTACAATTCGACTATATTACAGATCCAGCTTTAACATATAAAGGTTTCGCGATGGATAATGTAAATGTAACAGTTGATGGACAAGTAGTATTTTTAGATGACGCAGAAGGACAGTCTAAAATGAAGTTAAATGGATTTGTTGTTTCTGATGGGACAGAACAGAAGCCTCATTATTATTATTTAGAGTGGAGAAACTATGCTGGATCAGATAATGGCTTAAAAGCGGGAAGAGGTCCGGTGTATAATACAGGTCTTGTCGTTTGGTATGCAGATGATAGTTTCAAAGATAACTGGGTTGGGGTACATCCAGGTGAAGGTTTCCTTGGTGTTGTTGACTCTCATCCAGAAGCATTCGTTGGTAATTTAAACGGGAAACCAGTGTATGGTAATACGGGCATGCAAATTGCAGACGCTGCATTTTCATTGGATCAAACGCCAGCATGGAGTGTAAATTCATTAACACGCGGGCAGTTTAATTATGCTGGCTTACAAGGTGTTACAACGTTTGATGATTCAAAAGTATACAGTAATAAACAAATTGCGGATGCAGGACGAAAAGTTCCAAACCTTGGACTTAAATTCCAAGTTGTTGGACAAGCAGAGGATAAGTCAGCGGGCGCTGTTTGGATTAAACGTTAATAATATAAAAGCACATTCTTCATATGAAGAGTGTGCTTTTAAAATTTGTACAGTAAGTTATTATTTTAGCTCATGTAATACAACTGTTGGTTCATGTGTAGTCTATCAAATTATGTGGGGAAAGGAAATATTTCCGAGGAAATTGTCGAAGTATCGTCGGTATTTATTCAGTTTCTTTCTTAAAGGAAGACGGTAGTATTGATTATATACATAAGTTTATTTACAGTATTACTTGGTTATACACAAAAGTAATATATATTAGGCGAAAAAAGACAATGATGAAATTAACCCATCATCGTCTTTTTTACTTTGCCTTTTACTTTGCCTTTTACTTTGCCTTTTACTTTGCTTTTTACTTTGCTTCTTATATAAATCAATCCAGCAAATGTTAATAAGAATGCAGTTCCGATAACGAAGCTAGCACTAGGAGATGCTCCGATTGCTCCAACTGTAAAGGAACCAGCAACAACTCCTAATGAGAAGAATGCATAAAACAATCCGAATGCTTTCCCACGGTTACCATCTGTCGTATTTTCAACAAGTAAAGCATTAATTGCTGGGAAGAGGATAGCGAATCCAATTCCATAAATCATCATAACGATAAAGAGCATGCTTTTTGTTGCAAATAATCCAAGTAAAGATAATGCTAGTGCCATTACTGCAATCCCGATTAGCATTAGTTTTGAACGATTAAATCGATCGTAAATACGATTTGTTGGCAGTAAGAAGAAGAGGATAGCGGTAATTCCGAATACACTTAACATCATGCCTGTTGTAGATGCTTTAAGTGCTAACGCCTCAACTTTTACTGGTAACATATAAGTGACAATCCCTTGTGAAAACATTAGTGTGAAAGCACCGATATATGCTTGCAATAACGGTTCTGATTTCAATAGTTCAATCATATCTTCTTTGTTCATCATTTGTGTTCTTGATGTATCTTTTCTTGATACGTTATTTGGTAAGAAGAATAGAGATACGATTGTACCAAGGGCCATTAAAATAGAAATCGTAATGAAAACCCACTCTATACCAGCTGTCGCTTTCATAATGCCGCTGAAAGCAGGTCCTACGATTGCCGCTGTTCCAACAGCAGCACCAGATAGAGCCATTGCCTTACCTTGCCTTGCTGAATTTGTTTGCTTTGATAAAAACGTAAAGGCAGCAGGAATTAAAAATCCGTCACTAAAACCGTGCATAAAGCGCACAACTAATAGTTGTTCACCACTTTGAACAACGGTATATAACAAGACTATGAAACTCGTAATTCCCATGCTTATATAAAGGATTTTTTTTGCTCCAAATTTATCGACAGCGGCTCCAGCAATAATATTACCGATCATATTAGCGAATGAGTACATACCGACAACTAGTCCGATAACAAGAGGGGTTCCCCCAAGACTTTGAGCGAAAGTACTCATAATAGGTAATTGTGAAAATGTATCTAAAAACGCTACGATAACAATAAAGTAAATAAAATATTTCAAGCGATATTCACCTCTCCTATGCTATTATGGCATAATGCTAATTTCAACTGCAATGAAATTGAATTAACAGATGTGGAAAAAAGTACAAAGTGACAAAATAGTGAACGTTATTTGTTAAAAATTAGTGGAAATGAGATTGTTTTTTTGAAATATATGGATGGTAGTATTATAATAGATTTGTAAACTTCACCAGGTTAAGTATATACATAGAGAGGGATGTATAAAATGAAAGCATTACTTTGGCATAATCAACGTGATGTACGAGTAGAAGAAGTACCAGAACCAACTGTAAGACCAGGAGCAGTTAAGATTAAAGTTAAATGGTGTGGTATCTGTGGGACAGACTTGCATGAATATTTAGCAGGGCCTATCTTTATTCCGACAGAAGAACATCCATTAACACACGTAAAAGCACCGGTTATTTTAGGTCATGAGTTTAGTGGTGAGGTAGTAGAAATTGGTGAAGGAGTTACATCTCATAAAGTGGGAGACCGCGTTGTTGTAGAACCGATTTATTCTTGTGGTAAATGTGAAGCTTGTAAACATGGACATTACAATGTTTGTGAACAACTTGTTTTCCACGGTCTTGGCGGGGAAGGCGGTGGTTTCTCTGAATATACAGTAGTACCAGAAAATATGGTTCATCATATTCCAGATGAAATGACGTATGAACAAGGTGCGCTTGTAGAACCAGCAGCAGTAGCAGTTCATGCAGTACGTCAAAGTAAATTAAAAGAGGGAGAAGCTGTAGCTGTATTTGGTTGTGGTCCGATTGGGCTTCTTGTAATCCAAGCAGCAAAAGCAGCAGGAGCAACTCCTGTTATCGCAGTGGAACTTTCTAAAGAACGTCAAGAGCTAGCTAAATTAGTAGGTGCTGATTACGTATTAAACCCAGCAACTCAAGATGTGCTAGCAGAAATTCGCAACTTAACAAATGGCTTAGGTGTAAATGTCAGCTTTGAAGTAACAGGTGTTGAAGTTGTACTTCGTCAAGCGATTGAAAGTACAAGCTTTGAAGGACAAACTGTAATTGTTAGTGTATGGGAAAAAGATGCGACAATTACTCCGAATAACCTTGTATTAAAAGAAAAAGAAGTTATCGGTATTCTTGGATATCGTCATATATTCCCAGCTGTTATTAAATTAATTAGCTCTGGTCAAATTCAAGCAGAGAAATTAATTACGAAAAAAATCACAGTGGATCAAGTTGTTGAAGAAGGATTTGAAGCACTTGTAAAAGATAAAACACAAGTTAAAATTCTTGTTTCACCTAAGTAATATATAATAGAAGAAATTAGCCCTTTTCTAGAAATAGAAAAGGGCTAATTTTTTTCTATACTGAAAGGTGATAGACTTTCCTTTAACTAAAGGTATTCTTGTTTGGAAGGGGAAGTTCGATGCTTTGTATTTTAGTGTGGTGACATTGACAACTGTAGGAGATAAAGATTTTAGTTCTCAAACTGATTTTGGGAAGATATTTACGATATTATACATATTTATCGGGATTGGATTAGTGTTTGGGTTTATTCATAAATTGACAGTTAATGTGCAACTGCCGAGTATATTATCGAATAGAAAAAAGAGTAAAGCATGTAATTGCTTTACTCTTTTTTTACATTATTTTAGACAAACATTTGCAGTAGCTTAATAATACTTTATTACAATGTAAGTGCATTCATTACATTCACTATGTATAAAGTTATAGCAATATGAACATTTACATATTTTGATTTAATAATAGAAATTCGATGAAAGGTGGGATATTCTAATCATAGGTTAACCGAAAGACATCGTAGGATCCTAACAAAATATTTACAATAACTTAATTATAAAATGGAGGATTTCAGATGAAAAAGAAAGTTCTTGCTTTAGCAGCAGCAATTACGTTAGTAGCTCCGTTACAAAGTGTAGCATTTGCACATGAAAATGATGGAGGAAATAGAGTGCAAATTATTCAGTATTGGTCTGCTGAAGATAAACATTCAGAAGGTGTAAATTCTCATTTATGGATTGTAAATCGTGCAATTGATATCATGTCTCGTAATACGACAATTGTAAAACAAGATCAAGTTGCGCTATTAAATGAATGGCGTACAGATTTAGAGAACGGTATTTATTCTGCTGACTATGAAAATCCTTATTATGATAATAGTACATTTGCATCGCATTTCTATGATCCAGATGATGGAAGTACATATATTCCATTTGCAAAACAAGCAAAGGAAACGGGAGCAAAGTATTTCAAACTAGCTGGTGAGTCATATAAAAATAAAGATATGAAACAAGCATTCTTCTATTTAGGGTTATCTCTTCATTATTTAGGAGATGTAAATCAACCGATGCATGCAGCAAACTTTACGAATATTTCTTATCCACAAGGATTCCACTCTAAATATGAAAACTTTGTAGATACAATTAAAGATAACTATAAAGTAACGGACGGAAATGGATATTGGAATTGGAAAGGTATGAACCCCGAAGATTGGATTCATGGGGCAGCAGTGGCTGCTAAGCAAGATTACCCTGGAATTGTAAATAGTAATACGAAAAGTTGGTTTGTAAAAGCTGCTGTATCACAAAGTTATGCGGACAAATGGCGTGTTGAAGTTACACCAATGACTGGTAAGCGATTAATGGAAGCGCAGCGTGTAACGGCTGGATATATTCAGCTTTGGTTTGATACGTACGGAAATCGTTAAGTATTGGCGAAAGGTCAAATGTAAAAATAGAGCATCTCTCAAAAAAGTTTCTTCGTGCAGAAGAAATTTTTTTTATTTGAAAACAGGAAAATCATTCTTTCTTTCCAATATGTATAAGACATATATAGAAGAGGAGAGAAAAATGTGGATAGAGGAATTTTTAAGGAAGTTCCATTACCGTGTGCATTTTTAGATGAAGTGGCTTTAGAGAGGAATATTCAATTGATTATAGAGTTAAGTGGAGATAAGAAAATCCGTATAGCGAGTAAATCATTACGATCTGTTCCAATTATGAAACGAATTTTAGCTGCAAATGATCGATTTCAAGGTATTATGTGTTTTTCACCTAGAGAAGCTTTGTTCTTAATAGAACAAGGCTTTAATGATTTATTGTTAGGGTACCCTGCTTATGATGAACGAGCTTTACATGAAATTAGTTTACTAACAAAGAAAGGGTTCATTATAACTTGTATGGTGGATTGTGAAGATCATATTGTTTATTTAGAAAAAATTGCTGAGAAGTCTAAAGGGTGTTTTCGTGTTTGTTTGGATATTGATATGAGTAGTCTTTTTCTTCAATTTCATTTTGGTGTAAAAAGATCCCCGGTAAAAGATGTACAAGTCGCTTTGAAAATAGTTAAAAGGGTGAAGGAATCATCATATTTAATACTAGATGGTGTAATGGGGTACGAAGCTCAAATTGCCGGGGTGGGGGATCATATACCGAATCAATGGATGAAAAGTAAAGTGATTTCGTATTTAAAGAAGAAATCAGTGCTAGAGGTTAAAGAAAAAAGGGGACATATCGTAAAAGAAATCCAAAATCTTGGTATTGAACTAAGGTTTGTAAATGGAGGAGGAACAGGAAGTATAAAAACAACTGAGCAAGATAATTCAGTTTCAGAGATTACAATAGGTTCTGCTTTTTATTCTCCAAAACTGTTTGATTATTATAAAGAAGTACAATTTCATCCTGCTGTCGGATTTGCTTTACCAGTTGTGCGCAAACCAGCTCCGTTTATTTATACTTGCCTAGGTGGTGGATATATTGCTTCAGGAGCAGTTGGTAAAGATAAAGAGCCTGAAGTTTGGAGACCAGGTGGTGCAAAATTATTAACTTTAGAAGGTGCTGGCGAGGTACAAACGCCAATTTTTTATAACGGTGAAGAACGAGTAGATATAGGAGATTCTATCTTGTTTCGCCATAGTAAAGCTGGAGAGTTATGTGAGCGGTTTCCTTTTTTATATCGTGTTAAAAAAGGAGAGATTGTAGGGGAGTATTCAACATATCGGGGGGATGGCCAATGCTTTCTATAAAGGGACAAAAATGGAGAAATTGGACAGGGAATGTAGAAGGAACGCCGCATTATACAATGTATCCAGAAAGTATACAAGATGTAGTAGAAGTTGTAGAGCTTGCACGAAAAAAAGGGAAGAAAATTCGTGTTGTCGGTTCAGGGCATTCGTTTACACCTCTTGTGCAAACAGAAGAAATTTTAGTTTCTTTAGATGAATTAAAGGGCATTACGAATATTGATACAGAGAAGATGACTGTTGAAGTGTGGGCAGGAACAAAGTTACATGATCTAGGGAAGTTACTTGAGGAAAAAGGTTATGCACAAGAAAATTTAGGGGATATTGATTCACAATCTATTGCGGGAGCGATTAGTACGGGAACGCATGGGACGGGTGTTACCTTTGGTAGTTTATCAACACAAGTTATAGAGATTACGGCAGTTTTATCAACAGGTGAGAGTATAGTTTGTTCGGAAACCGAAAACGTCGAATATTGGAAAGCATTTCAGCTGTCGCTTGGAATGCTAGGTATTATTGTAAAGATAAAATTGAAGGTTATTCCAGCATATTCGCTCGTTTATGAAAGTGAAAAACAGTCATTCTCTACTGTAATGAACAAATTAGAAGAATATAAGAAGAATCGTCATTTTGAATTTTTCATCTTTCCTTATTCAGATGAAGTGCAAGTGAAATTTACAAATGAAACAATGAGTAAAGAAAGTGACTTGAAATGGCATAAATTAAAAGTGGAGTTACTTGAAAATAGAATGTTCTCTTTGTTATCTAAGGGGTGTAAATGGTTTCCTTCTATAAGTAAAGGAGTAAGTCGGTTATCTGCTAAGACTGTACCAAATACAAAAATAATTGGTCCAAGCTATGCAGTGTTTGCTACATCACGTACGGTTCCATTTTATGAAATGGAGTATAGTGTTCCTTCAAAGTATATGAGGACTGTTGTAGAAGAAATTTCAAATCTTATTGAAAAGAAAAAGTATAAGGTGCACTTCCCGATCGAATGCCGCTATGTGAAAGGTGATGATATATGGCTCAGTCCAGCCTACGGAAGGGATTCAGCGTATATCGCTGTTCATATGTATAAAGGTATGAAATATGCTGCTTATTTTGGTGAAGTGGAAAAAATTTTTCTGAAGTATGAAGGACGTCCACATTGGGGGAAAATGCATACATTATCGTATAAGCAATTACCAGATATATATCCAGAATTTCATTCGTTTTTACAAGTGAGAAAGTCGCTAGATGAAATGGGAATGTTTTTAAATCCGTATGCAGAAAAGTTATTCCTGAGTATGAAAAAAGCTGACAAATAATTATTTGTCAGCTTTTTTTAGTATAATTGCATTTCTTGTTTGACTAATACGCTCGTAAAATAGTAACTTATCACGGCTAAATACATGTAATAAAACATGAATAATAAATAGGCCGTTAATTACGAATTGGAATAACAATATAACTAGTAATACTAAAGGCTCTGTAAGATTTAAGATAGAGCTACTAGAAAGAATATAATTGATTCCACCTAAAATAAAGTAGAATATACCGTAACGGATGAATAGTTCCCTCATCGTAATACGATCTGACTTTCCTTTCACGTAAATACGAAGCAATGCCTTCCCAATTGTTTTTCCGTTCGTAAAGTACGGAATGATAATAAAGTAAATAAAGATCGAACACGTTATGAAAATGAGTTCGTATATATTGGTGTAAGATTGAATATTAGAAATGAAGAAAGAATTTCCTTTGTTTTTAATGACAGGTACAACGATAGATAAGAAAATCCAATCAATTTGCATCGCGATAAGGCGACGAACGAACCCAACTGGTTTCGTTTCCAAATCAATATGACTATCTAATTCGCTTGCTTTCGGAAGGAAGTACGTGAATATTGGTGCGATAATAAAACCAATGATTCCTCCTAATGTGTTTAAAAACAAATCGTCGATATCGAGTAAGCGATAGGCACAATTATATATACCGTATAATCCAGTTACCTGTGTTAGTTCGAAAAATAGTGAAAGACAAAAAGAAATACAAATAGTTTGTAAGAAACTACGTCGGAAATAATAACGTAAGTAAATGCCGAATGGGACGGTTAATAGAACGTTAAAAGCAACTTGTAAAAATGCAGATTCTTTTAATAAGTAGAAATAAGTAGCTGGTTTCGTTAAAATTGCCGATGTATGATTACTAATCTCTTGTATGAAATAAAATGGTGAGAGTTGCATGTGCTGTGTATTAGCCGGTTGTAGGCTACAAGTATCGTACGTTTGTGGTAATGGCAAAATAACAAGGAAATAGGCATTTAATAAGTAGAGTAATAAGGAATATAAAATAAATGAGCGCCATTTATTTAAATAACCGTATTTTCGATAATTAAATATTAAAAAAGGAATTAAGAGAAACATTGCTAAAATAGGAAATAAAATAAATGCTGTTTTTACTGGAAATAAATATGCAGTCAAAATGAAGCTCCTTTCAATTGAATTTCGTTTATCATTATAGCGCTAAAAAGAATTGAAAACAAAGTTGAAATAGTTCGAAATAGAAAAAATTACAAATTGTACTCATATTAAGTTATAATTAGTTTAATATTAATATATTATGATGAATTGAGTTGGAAGAGGGTACATGATATGCAATATGAGCTTTTTTCGGTAAGTGGGGGTCATATTACGAATTTTGAAAGTGCTTGGCATTTTCAGGAGGGGGAACAGATTTTTGTTCATGACAATCAAATAAAACGAAACTTTATTATTATTCGCCTAACACATGATATATTTCAACAAAATAAGCATGTTATTCGTTTGCATTGTCAAGAAAAGAAAGTGTATGCATAAGGAAAAGCCCTCTTACTGTATGGGAGCAGTAAGAGGGCTTTTATTGCATATAGGCAGCATTGGATTTTGAAGAAAGGATGTAATTTTGTATTTGGTGTTTCCAAGTTTTATCATCCTTTCTTTGAGAAAGCCATTCATGATAATCTTGTTGAGTTTTCCATAACATACGAACCATATATTCGGCACTATTATCTGTACGAGGCATCTGTGAAAATTCTATGTTAATAAAGCCGTGTGTTCCATATGAGGGAGAATGCTGTTTAAGTGAATGAAATATTTCATTTTCATAGCCATATTTAATATGAATAAGTTTAGTAACGATAAACATACGAACACCTCTTTTTCGATAGTAATAAAAAACAATGAGAACAATTAATATTATACTATTCAGAAAATTCAAAGTAAATAATGGAACGTATTTAAAATTGGAATATAAAAAAAGCAAGTCATCCCATTTCAATAGAATGACTTGCTTTAAAGAGTGTTAACTATTATTTTATAAGAAAATGATAGTTAGTACACCTACGATAATACAATAGAAAGAGAAATATTTTAAATTTCCTTTTGCCATAATGTTCATAAACCATTTCAATGAAATATATGTCATGATAAATGTTGCGATGAATGCAACGATATATGGCACGAATAATGTGTCTAGATTTGGATCTTTTGCAATATCTGTAATACTTAGTAATAAACCACCTAAGCTAACAGGAATGTATAGTAAGAATGAGAAACGAAGAGCCGTTTCTTGCTTCATACCAAGAAACATTGCTGCTACGATGGTAGCACCAGATCGGCTTATTCCAGGAATTAGTGCACAAGCTTGAGCTAATCCTACGATGATTGCATCTTTCATAGAAAGGTCACCATCATTTTTACGTCCGCGTAAGTTTCTAATAATCCAAAGGCCGATAGCAGTAATGAGAAGGGAAATCCCAACCATCTTTACACCTTTTAAGTACTGATCGATATAATCTTTAAATAAAACACCAATGACACCTGCTGGAATGGTGGCAATAATAAGATAAATAATAAAGAAGAAATCTGATTTTGCATCTTCTGCTCTTGTAAATATATAAGATAGGCCATTCTTAGTTAGACGAATTAAATCATTTCTATAAATAAGTAATACAGCTAATAATGAAGCTGAATTAACAAGTAATTCGAAGCTAAATCCTTCTATTTCTAGTCCTAGCAAATGTTGTGCTAAAACGAGGTGACCGCTTGAAGAAATCGGAATTGGTTCCGTTAGTCCTTGGAACAGGCCGAGAATTAAATATTTTAAAATGTAGTAAAATTGTTCCATAACATCCTCCTTGTTTATTAGTCGAAAGAAACAACTTTTCCATTATAGCAAGATATGGATGAATATTGAGAAAAAATAAATATTCGGAATATAATAAAAATCCCTTATGGGAGATAAGGGATTTTTATTATTAATTAGAAACTACCGTTTTTGAATAGATTGAGCCAATTGAGAATCGACTTTTTCAGCATCATGAATATGATTCATAATAGTAGTGTTTAATTTTTGGAACATTTGTTGTGTATTAGCGAATTCTCGTAATATATCATCATTGCAAGATTTTTGGTTTTCGATAGCTTTAATAACATTTGTAGCACCATTT
This sequence comes from Bacillus cereus group sp. BfR-BA-01383, assembly GCF_022663495.1. Lineage (NCBI taxonomy): Bacteria > Bacillati > Bacillota > Bacilli > Caryophanales > Bacillaceae > Bacillus > Bacillus cereus group sp. BfR-BA-01383. The sequence goes on along the minus strand of NZ_JAKUFP010000018.1, from coordinate 40,009 downwards.
TGTAACGTTTGAATCATGATTAAAATATTTTCAATTCTAGCGTTTGTATCGGCACTCATCTCTACACCTTCATCGACTAAATGTAAATTATCTTTTGTGTTGTCATATGCTTTTTCAATTTCTTCTTGAATTTTTTTCGTTAAGTTACCGATGTTTTTTGTACTTTCTGCTGTACTTTCCGCTAGTTTTCTTACTTCATTGGCAACAACAGCGAATCCTTTACCGTGCTCTCCAGCACGTGCGGCTTCAATACTTGCATTTAACGCAAGTAAATTTGTTTGTGCTGCGATGTTTTGAATTACTTCTACAATTTGCTCGATTTCTTTTGAGCGTTCGCTTAAATGATTCATACTATTAGATGTGCGCTGAGATTGTTCACCTAATTTATTAATTACAATAAGTAAACGGTGGACGGATTCTTTTCCTTCATTAGAGCAGTCAATAATTTCTTCAATAGATTGGATTAAGCTTTGTTCTTTCTGTAACATTTCATTATTTAATTCATTGGAATGTGTTGTACGTGCTGAAACATTTTCGAAACATGAGCTCAATTGTTGAACTAAATTTTGGAGTGTATTGTGTTGGTTATTTACAAGTTTATGTTCTTGAACAACGCGTTGTACACGGTTGTGGATAGAAGAAATAGTTTCTTGGTTTTCAATATCTTTTTGTTTTAATTCTGCTTCTAATTCTTGTATACGATCTTCTAATTGATCGATTTTATGTTGGAGTGATTTCTTTTGAGTAAACATGTATTTATTTCAACCGCCTTTAGAAGTTATATTTTCTCTATATTTGGATTTTAGCATCTTTTATAATTTTTAAATATAGGAATTGTTAAATATTTAAGAATCTATTACATTTTATTCATAATTCCCTTTTTTTGTCATGAAAAATAAACTGTATTTAATCGTTTTGTAAACAAACTGTAAAATAAATCATGTATAACTGTATAAGAAGGGAGTCGGATTATGAACTATTTTAAGCGAATCAGTAGTCTAGTATTAGCAGGAATTATTGGTCTTTCTAGTACAGTCGCTGTAAAAGCAGAGTCAAACGACGAGAAACTTAACAACATGCAACAGCAATTGCAGCAAAACGATGCAGATATGCAGAAGAAAGAGCAAGAGAAGCAAGCTGTTACTAAAGAAATTCAAGGTATCGAAAACGAACTACATAATTTAAATAATACAATTGCAAAAAATAAAGAGGATCAAGCTGCTATTCAACGTAAAATCGATGAAACACATAAGCAGATTGAACAAAAAAAAGCAGATATTATCGTTTTAGAAGATAAAGTCCTTGCTCGTAAGGATATTATGAAAAAACGTATGGTTTCTGTTCAAAATAGCTCAAATACGAGTTTAGTAGTAGAAGTTGTTGTAGAATCAAAAAACTTTGCTGATTTCATACAACGTATGAATGCAGTATCTACAATTTTAGATGCAGATAAAGAAATTTTACGTCTACAAGAACAAGATCTTCGTCAAATTGAAGAAGATAAAAAAGCGATTGACGAAAAAGAAGCATCTTTAGTAGTAGATAAGCAAAAATTAGCAAAAGCACAAGCTGATTTGCAAGATAACTTGAAAAAACGTCAAGATAACTTACAAACAGTTCAAGCGAAATATAATCAGCTTGCAAGCGAAATCAATTTAGCAGCAGAAGAGAAAGCTAAAATTGAATCGAATATGAAGGCAGTACAAGAAACGATTGCTCGTGAACAAGAAGCAGCAAGAATTGCAGCAGAAGAGCGTGCAAAAGCAGAAGCAGCTGCAAAAGCTGAGCAAGAAGCTTTAGCGAAAGCGAAAGCAGAAGTAGCTAAGCCTGCAGAGCCTGTAGCAAAAAATACGGCGTCAGAGTCTAAGCCTAAGCCTGACACGAAACCAGCTCAAGGTGGAAAAGAATTTTATGTAACAGCAACTGCTTATACAGCTGATCCATCTGAAAATGGCTATAAACCAGGTGAAACTGTAAAATCTAAGTTAGGGCATGATTTAACTGCAAATCCAAACATGAAATTAATTGCTGTAGATCCAGCTGTTATACCGTTAGGTTCTACTGTATATGTAGAAGGATATGGAACAGCGATTGCTGGAGATACTGGTAGTGCAATTAAAGGTCATATTATTGATTTATTAATGCCGGATTCAGCGACAGCTAATGCTTGGGGTAGAAGAACAGTTAAAGTTACAATTTTAAACTAAAACGTGATCCAACTTTACAATACGTAAAGTTGGATTTTTTTTGTAAAAATAATGTTAAGTTGAGTTTACATTTTGTTAAGTGTAGCATACAATAATAGTGAGAGGTGGTAAATTTGACCATTTTAAACAGAGTGAAGGAATTAAGAGCTCGTTTTAACTTCACACAAAGCGTATTAGCAGAAAAAGTTGGAGTGACAAGGCAAACAATCGCTGCAATTGAAAAAGGGGATTACGTTCCTTCATTGTTACTCGCACTTACGATTTGTGACGTATTCCAGTTAAAGATGGAAGATGTGTTTGTTTTAAATAAGGAGGGGGAAGAGGATGAATAGAATTGTTGCTTCATATATCATAAATTTATTTTACAGTGTATTGGCATGCTGGGCATTTGTAGAGTTTTATGATTTTTATATACAGTTTGCTGATGTTATTAAAACTGAAAAGTTCCCATTTGAAATAACGATACGTTGGGTACCATTTGCATTAATATTTATTGTAGCTATCATATTAGCGTTTTTTAAAAGATTGCAGAAGAAGAAATATAAAAAATCATCATTGCGATTGTATCCTTTATTATTTCCTCAAGAGGATGAACGCGAGAAGGATATTACAGATAAGGCATGTCGAACAACATTTGTATCATTATGGTTTGTATTACCTTGTGCACTAGGATTATTAATATTTACACCTGTAGCAAATTTATATATTCCAGCATACCCTTTATATGTTGTATATTTGATTTATTTGATTCAAATGACAGTATTCCACGTATCATTATACAGAAATAAATTAGCTTAAAAAGAAACCTTCTTGCATCAGCAAGAAGGTTTCTTTTTAGCTTACACTTGTACATATAGCAATATTATCTTATCATTTTATATAGAGTAAGATTTTGTAAGGGAAAGGAATTGTATATGAATAAGCAAAGAATTTATAGTATAATAGCAATCCTTTTATTTGTTGTAGGTGGTTTTTTAATTGGAAAGCCATTTTATGATGGATATCAGGCTGAAAAGAAACAGACTGAAAATGTACAGGCTGTTCAAAAGATGGATTATGAAAAGCATGAGACGGAATTTGTAGATGCTTCAAAAATTAATCAGCCAGACTTAGCAGAAGTAGCGAATGCATCGTTAGATAAGAAACAAGTAATCGGTCGTATTTCGATTCCAAGTGTTTCAATAGAACTTCCCGTTTTAAAATCTTCTACTGAGAAGAACCTATTGTCAGGTGCAGCGACAGTAAAAGAAAATCAAGTAATGGGAAAAGGGAATTACGCGCTAGCAGGACATAATATGTCTAAAAAAGGTGTTTTATTTAGTGATATAGCATCTTTGAAAACTGGCGATAAAATTTATTTGTATGATAATGAAAATGAATATGAGTATGCGGTTACTGGCATATCTGAAGTAACTCCTGATAAATGGGAAGTTGTAGAAGATCATGGGAAAGATGAGATAACGCTTATCACGTGTGTATCTGTAAAGGATAATTCTAAGCGTTATGTTGTGACAGGTGATTTTGTACAGAAGAAGGCGAAGGAATAAAAAAAGATGAGGAGAAATTCCTCATCTTTTTTAATCCATCCATTTCACTAATCTTTTAGAAATTAATAATAAAACACAACCTAAAACAATCGCGGCAGCGCCGATTACTGTAAATACTTCAGAATATCCAAGTGAAGTTGTAAAGCTCGCAAGTTGTCCGCCTAAAATGTTGGCGATACCTGAGCTTGCTAGCCATACTCCCATTAATAAAGAAGCAAGTTTTACTGGAGCAAGTGCACTAACCATTGATAGTCCAACAGGTGATAAGAATAGCTCACCTAAAGTATGGAAAAGATACGTAAAGACGATAAATAGTAGGTTTGCTTTTTCTGTAATGTTATGTTCATCACTACCTGTTTTTAACGTAGCGATAACGAGAATGATATAACCGATACCGAGTAGGATCATACCAAGTCCCATTTTTGTTGGGATTTTTAAGTCCCCATTTTTTCTAGTTGCAAGTTTTGCCCATAGTGCTGAAATGGCTGGAGCAAGTAAAATAATAAATAACGGATTGACCGATTGGAACCAAGAGGTTGGGACTTCCCATCCGAACACAGAGCGGTCTACAAATTTGTTTGTATATAATGTTAACGAACTACCAGCTTGTTCAAAGCCAGCCCAGAAGAAGACAACGAAACATGTTAAAATGACGATAACTGCGGTACGTTGTTTTTCTTTTTTTGTTAACGGTGTATTTCCTACTGTTTGTTGTCCATCTGTCGTTTGTAAATCGCGAGTTGGTTTTTTACCGATATCACCAAGGAAGCGATTAGATAGAGTTGTAAATAAAATTTGTCCAATAATCATTCCGATTGAAGCCGCTAAGAAACCGTAACGGAATCCGTAATGAACAACGCCATCTACTGTTGTTTTGAATAAATTTTCTGATAAAAATCCGCAAACGAGTGGAGCTAAAAATGAACCGACGTTAATACCCATATAGAAAATGGTAAATGCACTATCACGTTTTGGATCATGTTCTTCATATAATTCTCCAACAAGTGTAGAGATATTCGGTTTGAAGAATCCGTTACCGATAATAATAAGCGCTAATCCGAGGTATAGGCCGATTTGGTTCTGCATGGAAAATAGTGTAAGGTTACCGATTGCCATTGTTATACCACCAATTGTGATAGCCTTTCTTTTACCTAGGAAGCGGTCTGTTAAGTATCCACCAATTAACGGGGTGAAATAACAGGCTCCAGTATAAAATCCATAAATGGAGAGTGCCCATGCTGGACTAAACCCAAGACCACCGCTTACTAAAGCTGTCGTTAAATATAATGTTAATAATCCTCTTAATCCATAGTAACTAAATCTTTCCCACATTTCTGTAAAGAAGAGTAAGTATAAACCTGGAGGATGTTTCTTTTTTCTTTGTTGTTCTTTTTCTAGTTGTATCGCTGATTCCATGTAATTTTCCTCCTGACACAAACAAAAACAAAGTGAATAGTTTTGTATGTTTAATAGTTTACTTTATTAACTATTAAAAGTCAATAAAGGTCGATTTTTCAGAAGAAATTGGAAAAGGGGTATAGCTATAGAATGGGTGATTCTTTTGTGATAGACTATGGACTATGTTTTCTTTGTAAGGAAGCGGATTATCGCGTTTTTCCTATGTGTGGAATAGATTTCATGCGTGATGAAATTGAAGAAGGAGAAAGAAATGAAATTGTTACAGAAAAAAGAAATTTTACTTATTAGTCTTATGTTATTCTCTATGTTCTTTGGAGCAGGGAATCTTATATTTCCGCCTTTCCTTGGATATGAAGCAGGAGAACATGTATGGATTGCACTGTTAGGTTTTATTATATCAGCAACAGGACTTCCGATATTAGGTGTTATTGCTATTGCGAAAGCGGGAAGTTTTCAAACATTAGCGGGGAGAGTTCATCCTTCATTTGCAATTATTTTTCCGTGTATTGTGTACTTGTTTATCGGACCAGGTCTTGGTATACCACGTGCAGGAAGTTTAGCATTTGAAATGGGACCAGGCCAGTTATTCCCAGAAGCGGGAAGCGGAATATTACTATTTTACACGATTGTTTTCTTTAGCATCGTTTACTGGCTAAGCTTATCCCCATCTAAATTAATGGGCTTATTTGGGAAAATTTTAACGCCTTTATTATTATGTATGATTGCCATTATATTTATAAAAAGTATGTTTACATCAGTTGGTAGTGTGAAAGAAGCTGCTGGTAATTATGGACAAGCCCCGATGTTCCAGGGATTTTTAGATGGATACTTAACGATGGATGCGCTAGCGGCTTTAATCTTTGGTATTGTGATTGCCAATGCCCTGCGTGCAAAAGGTATTGAAGATGATAAAGGGTTAGCGAAATATATGAGTATTGCTGGTATTGGAGCAGGTCTTTTATTATCTATTATTTATGTCATCCTTGGATATGTTGGTTCAATTAGTGGTTCATTAGGTACGTTTGATAATGGCGCGAAAGTGTTATCACAAGTTATGACTACATTATTTGGACAAGGCGGAGTTGTTTTATTAGGTCTTATTTTTACTATCGCATGTTTATGTGTTTCAATCGGACTCGTTACATCTTGTAGTCAATTTTTCGCAAGTGCATTTCCGAAAGTATCTTATAAAATTTGGGCGTTTATATTAAGTTTTGCTAGTATGCTCTTAGCGAATTTAGGATTAACGCAAATTTTAAAAGTATCAGTACCGATCCTTGGATTTATTTATCCAGTTGCATTAACGCTTATTATTTTAGGGTTATTCCATCAGTATATTGGAAAGTATGTATACGTATATACAGTAACTGTTGGGGCTGTAGCGGTATTTAGTGCAATTGATATTTTTAATAAAAATGTAATGATGAATGAGTGGACGTCAGTATTGAAATACATTCCTTTTTATACAGAAGGTGTTGGGTGGATTGTTCCAGCTATTATAGGTGCTTGTATTGGTGTTATCATTAGTGTTGTTTTAAATAAGAAGAAATAAGTAAAAGGTGTTTTCCTATTTCGGAAAACACCTTTCTTTTTTTTGGAAAAATACTATTGAAAATGAATAGACTAAGAGTATGATAAAGATAATTGGTAATATATAGGTTTCGAATGGGTGATGAGGGGGGAGCGTATGAAGGAAGAGTTGAATAAGAAAATAGAAGCACTCGAAACTGCAATAGAAACGATTCAAGAAGCACTTTCTGAATTGAAAGCGAAACAAAGAGAAATAGAAGTAGAAAACGCTCAGCAACATGTTCGTAAGGAAAAGAAAGCGTATATTGAACCGATAGTGGATGAAAAATCACAAGAAAGTGTAGTTACAATTAAAGAGAACATGCAAGAAATTGAGGAAAAACAAGTAAATATATCTGCTTTTAAACCGGAACCATTCAATATTATTAAGTTTTGCCAAACGTGGTTGCCGCGCATATTTGTCGGTATTATGTTACTCGGGGTTATTTGGTTGTTTAAAGCAGGGGTAGATGCTGGTTTATTAACACCAGCGATACGAATTGTGTTTGGTATCGCCCTATCTATCGGTTTGTATTATATAGGGGATGTTCAAATTAAACGAGAGCGGCAAGCTTTAGGGCTAGTATTAGCTGGAGGGAGTATTACGGGTATTGTTTTAACGACGTTTGCGGCACATTATTTATATGGATTCATTCCAGCAAGTGTCGCATTTACCTGCAACATCGCATGGGTTATTTTAGGCATTTATTTAGCGAGAAGATATCAGTCGGAATATCTCATTATTTTCGTAGCGGTAGGAGCTTTCTTCGTGCCATTCTTGTTAAATAGTACGACTCCTAATTCTTACATTTTCTTTGGATATGAGACGATATTAACACTTAGTTTATTATGGTATGCGTTGAAAAATCATTATAAGTATTTATATATGATTTCTTATGCTGTTGCTGCGATTGTCCTTTTTGTTTTCTTTGCGGTTATGTCGATGTTAGTAGAGAATTTGCAAATACAATTAACGTTTGTTTATGGCTTGATTCATTTACTATTATTTTGGCATATGTTTACGGAGAGAAGTTTTATATTAGAACCACGCTTGGCGATATTTAGTGCGAATGCCGTTTTCTTTATATTAACCATTGCAAAAATTCCAGAATTCACAACATGGGGATTAATCATTAGTGCACTCGTGCATGCTATTATGTTCGTATTTGAATATAGGAAGAATAGACACTCTACATTTACAAATCTGTTATTTGGTTTCGCAATGGGAGCATTTAGTTTAGCCATTTTATATGAATACAGTTTAGTGAATGCAGCGATCGTATTATTGTTGCAAGGTTTCCTCGGCATGATGACTACTATTAAAGTAAAACAACAGATAAAATTGTATGTGAGTGCAACGATTTACGCGATTGGAATGATACAGACGATTTTTAGCCCATTTGATCAATTCCTCTCATCTGGATTTGTTGCTCACCTTATTTTAATAGGTACATTTTATTCCTGCATGAAACAAGCGAAAGATGTGTTAATGAGCTTTGGAAAATATGTTTATTCTATAGCACTCTATTCGTTTATGGTCATTGTATTCGTTGCAATTACGAGAGTCGGTGAAGTTCTTTCTACAGATGGAAGTATAATAAGCGTACCTGTATCGTTATTATGGATGGTATATGCATTATTTGCAGTTTGGCTTGGAAGAAATAGAAACATGAATGAAATATTGTATGCTGGTTTAGTCGTGTTAGTCGTAACGATAGGGAAGCTATTCCTTCTAGACTTACCAGAAGTATCAATGATGATCAGGGCAGTGTTATTCTTAATAGTAGGTAGTATAGGTATCGTTATTTCAAGGATGTTTTTCTCAAAAGAAGAGAAGTGAAAAGAAGGCAATCCATATGCGGATTGCCTTTTTCATTATTTCTTGTTAATCGTTACAGCCTCATTATATTTCGCTGTTGTATTTTGGCGTAGACGAAGCGTTGCTTGTCCAGTTGTATTTTGATTGATTTGCACATTTGCAATTTTTTCAGCAGAGCCTAAGCTGTTTGTTGTGAAAGAGAATACATTGCTATATCCGAAAGTAGATGGCCAAGTACCGTTTGCATTTTGAACTTTTGCTACTTGTGTACCGCCAGTAGTGAATATACCTAAAGAGTAGTTATTGTATGTTGTGTTTGGTAATAAGTTATTTACTTGAATCTTTATTTGGAACACTTCATTGTTTGGTAGAATGCTAGGGTGTGTAATTACATAATCGTTTGCTGTTACCGCACCGTTATAACCGTATGATCCTGGTTTAAAAGTATTTGTATTAAACCATTGATAACCTGCGTTTGGTGCACTCCAAGGCTCTGGTTGTGGTTCTGTTGATAAACTTGGTTGTTCGAATGTTTGTAGAGCTGTAGGTGCATCAAGCTGTAAACCGTTGACTTGGTCTAAGCTTGTAAATGTTTCTTTCTTCGATAGCCAATTTACGATGTTTTCTAGCAAAATAGCATCGTTTTCTTCTTTATATCCATCATAAGTTTTCTTTGTTTGGCCAGAATCTTCACGAACGTATTTTGGCGATACATCTTCAACAGGAGAAGAATCCCCAATAAATGCAGCTTTTCCAATTCCTACTTTTGCAATTGCAGCATAAGGACCTTCTGCAACACCGCCGCCGTTATAAACACCACTATCAACAGCGTTATTCCATTTTGACGGGTTTTCTGGAAGGTAAACAAGCCCTTTTGCTAGTTTTGGATTTGTAATAGCTAGAGTAGAACCAGCATGCATTGCTACAGATGATACGCCTTCTGTAATTCCGAATGATTGTTCAGGTGACACAATGTTTTTAGCCGAAACATCACCAATTGCATTATAGCGGAAACGAATACCGAAATTATCGGATAGCCAATCAGAGCTTTCGACTCCTTGCATAGCCTGTGAATTTACTTCGTCACTAGACATGCCTTTTGCTGGATTCTCCCATGCACCGCGTCTATATCCATTGAATACCTCTGAGGAGTCCCAACGGTTTTTATTGCGATCTGCATTATAATGATCGGCAATGAAGAAGATACTGCCGCCAGTTTTTACGTATTGTAACATTGCGTCTTGTTCAGATTTTTTATAAGGAATATTTGCTTCTGGAACGATAAATACATTGTAATCTTTTAAATCTTCGTATGTAATAGGTGTTGATTTACGAAGTTCTTTTACATAATATCCGTTCTGGGCAATGCCGTTTCCGAAATCAGAAAAGCCGCCATCAATAACCCAGTCAGCCGTCCCTGCTGTTTGACCGTGCGTATTATCAAATAATACTTTCTTCCCGTTGTTTTGATTTACAACTTTTGCAGCAATCTCAGGAGATGGGTCTACGGAGTTTTCGGCATAAGTAGACGGAATGTACGAACTTCCTATACTAAGTGTAATTGCTGCTGCTAAAGAAAATGTAATCCATTTTTTATTCTTCATAGAAGAATCCCCCTAATAATAAATATATGTGCTTTAATAATGTAATCTATTTTTTTTAGGAAAGAAAGACAGAAAATATTAAATAGTGTAAAGATAACGTTAATTTAATTGAGAAATATTTATGTGAATAATGAAAAAATCTCTTCCCGGTAAATAGGAAGAGATCACAGGTTTAACTTATTTTTGAATTAGGTGTTTCATCACTCTTATGAAACCCTTTCATGTAATATACGATCGCTAAGCCGATAAGCCAAACTGGGCCAACAATCAATGCGATTCGTGTATCTTCCGAATAGGCCATTATACCTAATACTAATACAAGGAAAGCGAGTGAGAAATATGAACTTAATGGATGTAAAGGCATTTTATATGTTAGCTTGTCCTTTTTATCAGTTTGCAATCCTTTACGGAATTTAATTTGAGCGACTAAAATAACGCCCCAAGTCCAAATTGCCCCGAAAGTGGAAATGCTAGTAAGCCATGTAAATACTTTTGCAGGAACAAGATAGTTTAATATAACACCAACGAGTAAAACGATTGCAGTTGCTATAATTCCTTGACTTGGAATTCCGTTTTTATTTAAACGACCAAATCTTTCAGGAGCTTTCTTTTGTTGTGCCAAAGTAAATAGCATACGGCCTGTACTAAATAAACCACCGTTACAAGAAGAAAGTGCAGCTGTTAATACAACAAAGTTAATAATTCCAGCAGCCTTTGCGATACCGATTTGCTCGAATGTTAATACGAATGGGCTTCCTTTCTCACCAAGTTCGTTCCATGGATAAATTGCCATCATGACGAATAATGCCCCGACGTAGAAGATTAATATTCTCCAAAATACGTTATCAATCGCTTTTGCGAGTGTTTTCTTTGGATTTTGAGCTTCACCAGCTGTAACACCGATTAGTTCAACCCCTAAATAAGCGAATAACACCATCTGTAAAGAGAGCAGTAACCCAGAAAATCCATTTGGGAACCAGCCGCCATGTGACCAAAGATTTGAAATACCAGTAGCGATTCCGCCATTTCCGAATCCGAATAAAATAATTCCAGCTCCAACAACTATCATACAGATAATTGTGACAATTTTAATGAGAGCAAACCAAAACTCAAGTTCTCCAAATACTTTTACGGATAAGAAGTTGAAAGCGCTCATTAATAATAGAGCTAAGAGTGCCCAAGTCCAGCGTGGAATATCTGGGAACCAGTACTGCATATAAATCCCTGCTGCCGTAATTTCAGCCATACAAGTAACAACCCATAAGAACCAATAGTTCCAACCGGTAATATAGCCAGCTAGTGGTCCAATATAATCATTTGCATATTTACTAAAAGAACCAGCAACAGGCTGTTCAATTGCCATTTCTCCAAGTGCTCGCATAATGAAAAAAATAACGAGTCCGGCGATCATATAGCCTAGCAAAATAGAAGGGCCAGCTAGTTTAATAGCAGAAGCGGATCCTAAAAATAGGCCAACGCCAATAGCTGAACCAAGTGACATTAAAGTAATATGTCGTTCTTTTAAACCACGGTTTAAAGTTCCAGATTTGTTTGAGTGCTGCATAAGAAGAATCCCCCTTGTAGAATGACCGATATTTGAATGTTTGCGCTAAATATTTAACTATTTCAAATTATAAAACATTTCTATCTGTTATGCTACAAAAATAATCATAAAGAACTGTACTACATCTGAACTTGTCAGACTTAAACTTAAAATTCTCACTATTAGAGAATATATTGACTCTTCTTTTTATTGATTGTTAAGATTAAGTATTATATTTTCTCACATACTAGTAAGAAAAGAATATGTAATAATAATTCAGATGTAGGAAGGGTACATAAGCATGTTTCAATTACAAAAATATAACACTTCTGTGAAGCAAGAGCTTTTAGCTGGCATCACAACTTTTTTTACATTTGCGTATATTCTTGTCATCAATCCGAAAATATTATCTGATGCAGGTGTACCATTTGATCAAGCTTTTACGGCAACTATTATTGCGACAGTTATTGGGACGCTATGTATGTCGTTTTTAGCTAACTATCCAATCGTTATTGCTCCAGCTATGGGAATGAATGCATATTTTGCTTATTCTGTTGTTCAACAGGCAGAGGGGATTACATATGTCATTGCGTTTTCAGCAGTATTTGTAACAGGTATCATTTTTCTTTTATTATCTTTCACTTCATTTAGGCAAAAGCTAATTGTTGCAATTCCTGATAGTTTAAAGCATGCAATTGCAGGTGGAATTGGACTATTTATTGCGTTCATTGGATTACGCCTTTCTGGAATTATCGTGGATCATCCATCAAATTTAGTTACGATTGGTGATTTTCATTCTCCAGCCGTTATATTAACTTTAATTGGTTTAATTTTAGCGGCGGTATTAATGACATTACGTGTGAGTGGTGCATTATTTATTAGTATGCTTGTGACAGGAGTTATCGCCTTCTTTACAGGGCAACTGAAGTTTGCAGATAAAATTGTTGCGATGCCTCATTTACCAGAAGGAATTATCGTTTCAAATCCAATCAATGCATTTTCAGATGTAGTTGAATACGGATTATATGGTGTTGTATTTTCATTTTTACTTGTGCTTTTATTTGATACGACAGGTGCATTACTTGGTTTAATTAAACAAGCAGGTTTAATTACAGATAATACGGAGAAGCGTTTTGGTAAAGCATTTATCGCAGATGCGATTGGCGGAACGACAGGTTCTATCTTTGGAACAAGCCCAACAGCAGCGACGATTGAATCGTCAGCGGGTATTGCTGCAGGTGGTAAAACTGGATTAACAGGTATTGTGGTTGTTGGACTAACAATTATAACGGCATTTTTCAGTCCTGTTATCGCGTCTTTATCAAGTGTAGCTGCTATTACAGCTCCTTCATTAATTATTGTAGGTAGTTTAATGGCGCAAAGTATACGTGATATTAATTGGAATGAGTTTGAAGATGCATTACCAGCATTTTTAATTTTTATAGGTATTCCATTAACGTCTAGTATTGCAAATGGAATTGCAATTGGATTTTTAGTATATCCAATCTTGAAAATTGTGAAGGGTAAAGGGAAGGAAGTACATCCGTTACTATACTTATTTACATTTTTATTTGGATGTCATTTATTCTTATAATATAGAGATGGAAGAGGAGCTTCTTATGAGGGGTTCCTTTTTTGTGTATAATAAAGTGAAACTAAAACCCTTTACGCAAAATATAAATTACTTAATGGAATATATATGTTACAATAAAGGCAGAGGAGGAACATGAATGGCTGTAAGTAAAATAAAAGTCGCGCGTGTTCAGTTAGATTTAACACAGCAACAATTAGCAGAAAAAGTAGGCATTACAAGGCAAACGATTAGTTTAATTGAGAAGGGGAAATACAATCCGTCTTTAGATTTATGTTTGAAAATTTGTTATGCGGTAGATAAAACATTGGATGATTTATTTTGGGAGGAACAGGAGTGATAGGGTGAAAATCGTGAAAGATGAAAGTTTAATGATCGAGGGGTTAAAATATATTAGATTGGCTTTCATCTTACAAAATATCGTCATACTGGGTATTGTTTTTTATCGTTACGTTTTACAAGGTGCGGGCTATGAAAGTGTGTCTGACCTATTAATGGTATTTATGGGCGGGATTGTAGTCATTAACTTTTTTAATTTAAAAAATTCGGTGGAAGTGTATGAGCATACAGGAGGGGTATCCCGTCGTTATTTCATGAAGTTATTATTAATTCCTGTTGCATTTGTTATTGGTATGTTAGCTATTTGTATCATTGCAACACCTGATATTTCGATAAAGGAAATTAGTATAACAGGACTTATTATGTTTGCTTGCTTTTTAATTCCTAGCTTGTTTGCATACATATATATGAAAAAGATAAAAAGTGAAGATTGAACTATAAGAAAAGCTTTCCCCAATATGGGAAAGCTTTTCTTATAGTTCTTTATACATTACTTTATGTAGTCCAAGGTTATCAATTTCAAAGATTTCACCATGCTCCAGGAATCCGAGTAGCTTGTAATAGTTGGTTACTGTAATTCGGCCGTTACACCATAAAATGTTTGCGTTACGCTCTTGCAAGATTTGTTCGGCTTTATGGATTAAGGAGCTTCCAGCGCGTTGATTTCGGAATGTAGGTGATGTTGCCATTCCTCGTAGGCGATAATGGATACCGTTTGGTAAGTCGGGGTATATTTCTTGTGAGAAGGAAGCGATACTAACGAGTGCATCGTTTAGAAATCCACCTAAGTGGAAGGAGTCTGTTTCGTAGTCGGAAGGGTATTTACAGTCTTCTAAGGGCTGATTGGGACGCAAAATCGTTTGACGAAATAAATATGTTTCAGATGCATCAATATGTTTTATGGTAATCATCGTATCATCCTTTCTTACAGTCCATTTTCTACAAGTTGTAAAAAGAAATATGCAGGTGCAGCTAAAAGTCCAAGTATGCTAGCGGTTCCAAGAATGAGTGAAAGTAAGAGGCAAGAGTATTTGACTCCATTTGACTTTTTCCAGCCATAGCTACAAATTTCAATACTAATACCGATAAGAATAATGGCGACGAGTACTTCTGCTAATAATAAAAGAGCTAAAGTTGCAATAGACATTGTGATTCATCCCCATAATATGTGATAGTAACATTTTACCATATAGAATGCAAAAAATGCCCCTCAATTATGTGAGGGGCATTTTTCTATTCTAATATGCTTTTCAGTGTATCGATATGTTCTTTTGAACCTGTTACAAGTAATATATCACCGTGTTGTAGCTTCGTATCACCATGTGGTATTAATGCTTTATTCCCACGATAAATTTGAATGACGAGTACATCACCTAAAAACGGAAGGCGACGAAGTGCAACACCGTTATATTTATTGCTACGCAGTTCAACTTCACGTACTGTTTCGTTCGCTGTTGTAATTAAGCGAACGAGACTTGGCTTATCAATAAGGGCACGTAATAAAATACGTGTAGAGTTAATTGTCGAGAATACCGCAATATGTTCTTGCGTTGCTTTTTCTTGTAGAAGGGGATCTTCTACGCTTGCGATGACATGTTCAACACCTAACTCTTTTGCATGTTCTGCTAATAATAAGTTTTGTTCATCATCGCTTGTTGCAACAACAACGCGATCTACATCAAATGCTGTTTGTTCAGTTAAGGATTCAATTGTAATTTCATCAAGTTTAACGATAGGGAAGTCATGAGATTTCACTTCCTCATCATCTAGTTTATTTTGGCGTATCATATATAGTGTTACGTCATAATCTTCGCGTTTTAAATCAAGTGATAACGGAAGGGTAATTCTGCTTGCTCCAATAATAGATACTTTCGGTTTTGGTGTTTCCACTTTTGGGAACATCTTTTTAAATAATATAGGTGCAAAAATACAAGTAATAACTGCGCTTAAAATAAGAGATGCTGATAAACTTGGACTAATGATTTCTAGTTTTTCACCGATTTGTGCAGCTGCAATAACTAAAGAAAGTGTCGATGTTAATAAAATGGCACTTCCGAGTACGATATTGCGTGGGTACCATTTTCGTAAGACAAGTGATGGCAACAGTTTTGAAATAAAGAGTCCCACAATTAAAATTGGAATCATTAGCATACTAGAAGGCTCTTTAAAAATAGACCATACTTCTAGATTTACACCAACCATTACGAAGAAAATAGGGATGAAGAAACCATATCCGATGGAATCAAGTTTTTCAACCATATCTTCATTTGGTGATAATAAAGATACGAGTACACCTGCTAAAAAGGCTCCCAAAATGTTTTCTGCACCAACTGATTCAGATAATCCAACTAATATTAAGATGAGTGCGAAAACAGCTCGTGTATCAATTTGTACACTACCGGCTTTTAAGCTTTCTAGGTATGGAATATTTTTAAAGCGTCTTGCGACAAAGTAAATGACAATACCAGCACCGAATAGAAGAAGTAGAAGCCACATGCTTTGACCACTTTCGGAATTTAATCCGACGAAAACAGCGAGTAAAATCATTGTAACTAAGTCTGCAATAACAGCGACTAATAAAATGATTTGTCCGATTGCCGTTTTTCCTAAGTTATTTTCTTTTAATGTTGGTACGACAACACCTAAAGAAATAGTTGAAATAATTAAAGTCATGAACATTGCATTGTCTACGAATCCTAGCCATACGAATAATAATGATAAGGCATAAGATAAGATGAAAATAAATAAGAAAATAATGCTTGCTGCTTGGAATGTGTTTGGTTCGTTTGTCGTATTCTTTTTCCCTTTTTGCTTAAAGATCGAAAAGTCAATTTCTAAACCACTTAAGAACATTAGGAAGATAAATCCTAGTGTCGATAAGACTTGAAGCCACATATCTGGCTCAATGATGTTAAATCCACTTTTACCTACAAAGATTCCTGCGATAATTTCTGCAACAACGACAGGAAGTGCTTTTAATTTAAAGCGTTGTAACAAAAGGGGAACGAAAAACGCGATTGCAACGACAACCATAAGTGATAGAACAGAAGTGTGATGTTCCATTGCGTTCTCTCCCTTCAAATAAATATAGTCCTTATTTAGCCATATAATAGGAAGAAAAGCAACGCATATGGATTCGATTTCATAAAGAAAGACTTTTCTTAACATTTGTCATAATAAGTATATTTTACATAATTTTGTTGTTAATTCCGTAATGTAGATGTAATAGGGGAGGGAATAGAAAAAGACTACTGAGGAATCTCAGCAGTCTTTTTCATGTACATTACATTGAGAAGAAGATCCATACAGTTAAACCAACTGTTGCAGTTGCAACGAAGAAACTGTATATCATTGTAAGGATTTGAACTCTTCCTTCTCCTTCTTTTAAATGCATGAACATAATTAATTGTAACAACGCTTGCGCAACAGCCATTATGATAATAGTTGTTAAGATCGTTGAAAGTGGCAGGCTTGTGTAAAGTGCCACGTATAACGCTAGAAACGTTAGTGCCAGCGATAAAATAAATCCGAAAACGTGTGACCAAGGGAATCCGCTATGCGCATGCCCGTTTGCTTGATTGTTATTTTGAGCCATCTACGCCACCATCCCGTTCAAGTAAACTAGTGTGTAAATAAAGACCCAAACAAGATCAAGGAAATGCCAGTATAAGCTGATAATAAATACTTTACGAGCTGTAACTGGTGTTAAACCTCGTTTTAAAATTTGGATGATAACACAAGTTGCCCAGATGATACCACCTGTTACGTGGGCACCGTGCGTTCCAAGAAGAACGAAGAATCCAGATAAGAAAGCACTTGTCTGAATTGTTGCGCCTTCACCAATGTACATAATGAATTCTTCGATCTCGAAGAATAGGAAACCTGCACCTAAAAGTAATGTAAAGATGAACCATCCAAGCATTGCTTTTTGGTTGTGCTTACGCATTTCGTGAATTGCGATACCACATGTGAAACTACTTGTTAAAAGTAGTAGTGTTTGAATTAAAAGTGTTTTAACTTCAAACAGCTGCGCTGGTGTTGGGCCATCTGCCGTACGACCAGCAAGGACTAGATAAGAGGCGAAAAGTGTTGCGAACAGCATAATTTCAGCCCCAAGAAAAATCCAGAATCCTAGGATATTCAATCTGCTTTGTTCGGATTGATATTCCAAAGGTAAGCTTTTATCTAAAGCCGCCATGTCATTTCACCTCTCATGCTATATGTTCTGTTTCTTTAATTTCATCAACACTGATATAGTAACCTTCATCGTAATCGAATGAACGATAGATTAAGCAACCTAAAATACCAACGCCGCCGATTGCTGCAATCCAGAACCAGCTAAATACTAATGCAAAACCTGCAAGACCGAAGAATGCAGACATAATAATAGGCACACCAGAGTTACTTGGCATGTGAATTGGTTTTAATTCCTCTGCAGCTGGTGTAACTGTTTCTCCACGTTTCTTCATGAACCAGAAAGCATCAGCTTCTTTAATTTCAGGAAGTTTCGCGAAGTTGTAATGTTGTACAGGAGAGTGAGTAGCCCATTCAAGTGTACGGCCATCCCAAGGATCTCCAGTTGTGTCACGTTCACCGTGACGTGCACTCCAAATTACGTTGTAACAAAGAAGTACGAATCCGATACCCATCATTACTGCGCCGACAGATGCGATTTGGTTCAACCAACCCCATCCAAGACTTTCAGAGTAAGTGTACATACGACGAGTCATACCATCTAGACCTAGGAAGTACATTGGGAAGAAACAGATGTTAAATCCGCTCATAAAGATCCAGAATGTCCATTTACCAAGGCGTTCATTTAGCATATGACCTGTCATTTTTGGATACCAGAATGTGAATCCAGCAAGCATAGCGAATACTGTACCTGCGATTAATACGTAGTGGAAGTGAGCGACTAGGAAGTAGCTGTTATGATATTGATAATCAGCTGCTGCCATTCCAAGCATAACCCCTGTAACTCCACCAACTACGAAGTTTGGAATAAATGCCAATGACCAAAGCATTGGAACTGTAAAACGAATACGTCCTTTATACAGTGTAAACAACCAGTTAAAGATCTTAACTCCGGTTGGAATCGAAATCGCCATTGTCGAAATCGAGAAGAACGAGTTAACCGCTGGACCTGCACCCATTGTGAAGAAGTGATGAAGCCATACGACGAAACTCAGTAAAGAAATTGCAACCATTGAGTATACCATCGCACTGTAACCGAATAGACGTTTACGTGAGAATGTACTAATGATTTCAGAGAAAATACCGAATGCCGGTAAAATAACGATATACACTTCAGGGTGACCCCATACCCAGAATAGGTTGGCCCATAACATTGGCATACCGCCGCTCGCCATCGTAAAGAAGTGAGCATCGAATAGACGGTCAAATGTCATTAATGCAAGAGCAACTGTTAATACTGGGAAAGCGAAAATAATGATAACAGTTGTAATTAAGATTGACCAAGTAAACATTGGCATTCTCATTAATGTCATACCAGGTGTACGCATTTTTAAGATCGTAACTAGGAAGTTAATACCTGTCATTAACGTACCGAGACCGGATATCTGTAATGCAATTGCATAGAAGTTATTTCCTACACCAGGAGTAAATTCTGTACCCGCCATTGGGAAGTAAGAAGTCCACCCAGCGTCTGGAGAACCACCGATAACGAAAGCGATGTTGAATAACATTGCTCCGATAAAGAATAACCAGAAACTTAAAGCATTTAAGAATGGATATGCAACGTCACGAGCACCAATTTGTAATGGTACTACAAGGTTCATTAATCCCATAACGAATGGCATTGCCATGAAAAGAATCATAACTGTACCATGTGTTGTAAAGATTCCGTTATAGTGTTCAGCGTTTAAATATGTTGTATCTGGGAATGTTAATTGTGCACGGATCATTAAACCATCCATACCACCACGGAATAACATTATAACGGCAGATATAATATACATGGCCCCTATTTTTTTATGGTCAACAGTTGTTAACCATTCATCCCAAAGCCATCTCCATTTTTTGTACTTTGTTAGTACGAAAAGAATCGCTAATGTCACAAGAACGATAGATGCGTCAGCGCCGTAAATAATCGGGTCACCTGTGACAAAAAATTCATCAAGCTTCAATGTTTTCACTCCAATCTGTTGGAATAATAGCTATTATTTTTTGTTTTTATAGTAGTTGTAATCACAATATTCAAGTGATTTTGGATCTACATAACTTAAGTGATGACTAGAGAATGTCATACGACCAACTACACCAGGTTTAACAATTTCGTTGTACTTATCTTCTGTTAGTTTAGGAGCAGTTTCTTGTACTTCTTTTACCCACTTGTCATACTTGTCTTTTGTTTTTGCTTCAACTTCGAATTCCATGTGAGTAAATCCTTCACCTGAGAAGTTCGAGCTACGCCCTAGGTAAGAGCCTGGTTTGTCAGCTTGTAAATATAAGTCCATAATCATGCCATCCATTGTATACTTCATACCACCAAGTTCTGGTACCCAGAAAGCATTCATTGGACCTACAGAAGTCAGTTTAAATTGAATTGGTACACCAGCTGGGATGTTTAAATAGTTAACGGTTTCAATTTTTTCCTCCGGGTAACTAAATAACCATTTCCAGTTTGCAGATGTAACATAAATTTCAACTGGTTTAATATGTTTGGACTCTTTCGGAACCTCTTCCGAAGCATAAGTTGCTTTTACTGTTGGAATCGATAATGCGATAACGATAATAACAGGAACAAGCGTCCAAATAATTTCTAATAATGTGTTACCGTGTTGATCAGGTGGCTCATAGTCCATATTCTCTGGTTTTTCACGATAACGAACCAAGATGACTGTAAACAGGATGAATACGATTGCGATAATTAATGACATAAGCACGAATGACCAAACAATTAAATCATATTGTGCTTTTGCAACAGGTCCTTGCGGATTTAATACTGCGAGTTTCTTATCACAGCCACCGAGGAACAGAAGTAATGATAACGGAAGAAGCGAAGCCAGCTTCCAAAACGTTTTCTTTAGTTGCACGATTGAAAATCTCCTTTCTCCTTGGATTGAAACTATGCCAATAAAACAATATAAACCTATTAATTTATAGAAGGCAATAGTTTTTGTGATATTGTTAAAAAATAGACACAAATGCACACTTTTTAAGGTGAATATCATTTGTAACTTGATTACATTGTAAACTATTTTCCAGAGAAAAACGTGATTGTGAAAATTTTAAGATAAATAAAGTTATACCAAGATATCCAAGAAATAGAAAAAAGCTATCTTATTATAAGGAAGATAGCTGAATATTTTGTATATTTAGTTTATTTCTTCGGTTATAGTTCGTTGCTGTTCAAATGTGACAACTTTTTTATATTTAACTTGGTATAAAATGTAACAAATAATCATAAATGGAATTCCGCAATAAAGAGCGATTCTCTGATCTGGAATAAAAGCTAAACTAATAAATGTAATGAAATTGAGTGAGAACGCTACGATTGGAACTAGTGGATAAAGTGGTGTGCGATATTTTAAATCATTTATGTCGCCACCATTTTTCACGAAGTTTCTACGGAAGAAAAACTGTGAAGCTGCGATTGACATCCAAACGACAACGGCAGCCATTGCTGCAATAGATGTTAAAACTAAAAAGACAGTATCTGCCGCAAATACACTTGTTAATAAAGAAAGACTTGCAAAGATCAGACTGAAAATTAATGCATTCAGCGGTACACCTTTTTTAGTTAATTTCGTAAAAGCTGGACTTGCCATTCCTTGTTTTGCCATCGCCCAAAGCATACGAGAATTTGCGTATAGACCAGAGTTAGCTACGGATAATACAGCTGTAATAATAACAAAGTTCATAATGTCTGCTGCATATGGAACACCAGCCACATCAAATACAAGTACAAATGGACTTTCGACTAGATTAGCCTCTTGCCACGGAAGCAAACCTACAACAACTGATATTGCTAGGACGAAGAAGAATAGAGTTCGCCAAATTGTGTTTTTGATTGCTTTTGGAATTGTTTTTTCAGGGTTTTCACTTTCTCCTGAAGCGATTCCGATTAATTCTGTTCCTTGGAAGGAGTAATTTACTGTAATCATCGTAAGAAGAACAGCTAATGCACCGTTTGGAAATAGCCCGCCATTTTCAGTGAAATTGTGAAGCATCGGAGCTGGTTTTCCGTTAAAGTCTAGTAGACCGAACATAACCGCACCACCGAGTACGATGAAAATAACAATTGTTGCGACTTTTACACTTGCGAACCAAAATTCCGTTTCCGCATATGCTTTTGCTGATAAAGCGTTCACAAGGAAGAGTGCTGCTGCAAATGTAACACACCAGATCCACGAAGAAACGTCTGGAAACCAGCGTTTCATTAAAATACTTACAGTTGTTAACTCTACTCCAACTGTAACAGCCCAATTTAACCAATACATCCAACCGACAACAAATCCAAAACCAGGTGAAATAAATTTGCTTGCATAGCTCTGGAATGAACCTGCTTCTGGCATAGCAACAGATAATTCACCAAGGCATAACATCGTTAAATACATAACAAATCCACCAACTAAAAATGCAAGAATAGCACCACCAGGTCCAGCGTTATGGACGATTTGACCAGAGCCCATAAATAGCCCAGTTCCGATAACTCCACCAAGTGCAATCATAAATAGGTGTCTACTTTTCATTGTGCGTTTTAAATCTGTTTGTTCTACTTGTTGATTCATATGCCTCACCCCGTTATTTTCTTGTATGTGTTAACTGGTTTTTATTCTAAGTTTTTAATCATTAGTGGGGGATGTGACACATACTCAGTTTATTTGTTATGAAATGAATGGAGTATGTAAAAACGAACTATGACTAAATACTCTAAGAATGTTTATTAACAAGGTGATATCTTCACTATGTTAATAATTTTGATTTTAGCAAAATATTTCAAAAAAGTATATTGTTTTTTCTTTTTATTAAAAATAATTAGAATTTTATAACGATATAAGTGTGAACAATAATTCATAGAATCTTTCTAGCAAACTAGTAAGAAGAAAGGTACAATGATAAGAGTTGTGTCTATAAAATAATAATTAATGGAGTTTTGTTTATAATGAAAAAGCTAAAATATCTTTTTGTTTTTGGAATTATACTAGCTGCTGCGTTTTTTATAGGGAAAGATAAAATTATACAAAAGGCGCAAGTGCTACGCTTAGAATTTCTATCTGAAATGAAAGAAGCGGCTATGATTGAAGATGTTCCATTTATAAAACAATTACCAGAATTACCTCGTGGATGTGAAGTGACAAGTTTAGCTATGTTGCTGCAATATAAAGGTGTACAAGTAGATAAGATGCAACTTGCTAGCGAAATTCATCGTGTTCCATTTGAACAAAATGGTTTGCGTGGAAATCCTTATGAGGGATTCGTTGGAAATATTTATACGAAAGCTGAACCAGGATATGGTGTATACAATAAACCAATCTTTAATTTAGCAGAAAAATATGTTCCTGAAAAAGTAATTAATTTAACAGATAGAGACGTGAAAGATCTATATAAGGTAATTAGTTCTGGCTCTCCAGTATGGGTTATTATTAATACAACGTTTAAGCCGCTAGCTGAAAGTAGTTTTGAAACATGGAATACAAGTTCTGGTGAAGTGAAAATTACATATTTTGAGCATAGTGTAGTAGTGGTTGGATACGATCAAAACTTTGTATATGTAAATGATCCTCTAAAAAACAATCCGCGTTTCGCTGTTCCGCGAGCAGAGTTTGAGAAAGCGTGGGAGCAAATGGGGAAACAAGCAATTACTATATTATAAAAGTGAAAAGTCATCTTGTGATGGCTTTTTATTTTTATGATCATATTATTGAAAATTCAGAAGATTCTTTTAAAAAATGACAATTCACGCTATAATAGCATTTAACTTGGTGAAGAAGGAGAGAAGAAAAATGGATGTTGCAAAGGAACTTATTTTGTCAAAGAATCAGTTGGTTGAGTGGAGAAGGCATTTTCATAAGTATCCAGAGTTATCTTTTCAAGAAGAAAAAACATCTCAATTTGTATTCGATATACTTCGAAATATCCCGCACTTAGAAGTTTCAAGGCCTACTAAATATAGTGTAATGGCAAAGTTAACCGGTAAGAAACCTGGTAAAACAATTGCGGTTCGAGCTGATATGGACGCTCTTCCTATTCATGAAGAAAATGATTTTGATTTTATTTCTACATATTCAGGTGTGATGCATGCGTGTGGTCACGATGGGCATATGGCGATATTACTTGGGGTCGTACATAAGTTAGTAGAAGAAAGAGAAAAAGTTAAAGGAGAAATTCGCTTTTTATTTCAGCATGCAGAAGAAAATTTCCCTGGCGGTGCTGAGGAGATGGTTGCGGCAGGTGTAATGGAAGGTGTGGATTATATTATTGGTGCTCATCTTTGGGCCTCATTAGAAGTTGGAAAAATAGGTGTAATTTATGGTCCTGCGATGGCAGCACCGGATGTTTTTAAAATTACAATAGAAGGAAAAGGTGGACATGCTGGAATCCCTCATGAAACAGTTGATAGTATTGCAATCGGTACACAAGTTGTTTCACATATTCAGCAAATTGTATCTCGCCTCACGAATCCGTTAGATTCTCTCGTCGTGTCTGTTACGCAATTTCATGCTGGGACAACCCATAATGTGATTCCAGAACAAGCAGAGATTGAAGGGACAGTGCGGAGTTTAAGACATGAGTTGCGAGAAGAAACAGAAGAAAAGATTGAACGGATTGTAAAGTGTATTACGGAAGCGTATGGAGCGAAATATACATTCTCTTATGAATATGGATATCGACCAGTTGTAAATGATTATGAGGTTACAGAGCTGATTGAACAGACGGCATTACAGCTTTATGGAAGAGACCGGGTTGTTCGTTTACAGCCAACGATGGCTGGAGAAGATTTTTCAGCATTTTTACAAAAGGCACCGGGGACATTCTTTTTTATCGGAGCGGGAAATAAGGCGAAAGGTATTGTATATCCTCATCACCATCCTCGTTTTACGATTGACGAAGATGCATTACCGATTGGAGTGGAAATCTTTGTATCATCCATTATGAATTTCATAAATAAAGGAGAATAAGATGAAGAAAATACACGTGCTAGCACTGATTCCAGTTCTTTGTTTAGTAGTTGGACCAGTATTTGCAAATTCGGTCACTCCTTACGTACTTGGGATGCCTTTTTTATTATTTTGGGTATTATTATCGGTACTCATTACGTCTCTTTGTATGGGAATTGTATACGTATTCGATCCTGCTAATAAGGGGGGTGCATGATGACGGCATTACTTATCATTATTTTATTTTTATTTCTTGCACTATTTTTAGGAATTCGAGCACAACATGGAAAAGATATGAATTTAGAGCAATGGTCAGTTGGAGGAAGAGGATTTGGAACGATTTTCGTTTTTCTTCTTATGGCAGGCGAAATTTATACGACATTTACATTTTTAGGAGGAAGTGGCTGGGCGTATAGCAAAGGAGCTCCTACTTTTTATATTTTAGGGTATGGTGCATTAGCTTATATTTTATCGTATTTCTTATTGCCGCCAGTTTGGAAATATGCAAAAGAACATAACCTTGTTTCGCAGCCAGATTTTTTTGCGAAGAAATATAAAAGTAAAGCGCTTGGACTGATTGTTTCAATTGTAGGTGTTGTTTCCATCATCCCATATCTTGTTTTACAGTTAAAGGGATTAGGGATCATCGTTTCGGAAGCTTCCTATGGAAGAGTATCGCCTGTTATTGCAGTTTGGATTGGAGCTATTGTTATAACTATATATGTAATGGTTTCAGGTATACATGGTTCGGCTTGGACAGCTGCTTTGAAGGATATTATGATACTATTTATTGTTATGTTTTTAGGTATATATTTACCGTATCATTATTACGGAGGATTGCAGCCGATGTTCGAAGCTGTAGAAGCTGCAAAACCAGGATTTTTATCTTTACCTGACGAAGGAATGAGTATTTCTTGGTTTGTTTCTACTATTATATTAACGGCTCTCGGTTTCTATATGTGGCCTCATACATTTGCTTCTGCTTTCTCTGCAAAAAATGAAAAAGTATTTCGGAAAAATGCGGCGATCATGCCACTGTATTCTTTAGTTTTACTTTTCGTATTCTTTGCAGGATTTGCTGCTATATTGCAAGTTCCAGGGTTAAAGGGAGCGGATGTAGATCTTTCATTATTTCGCCTTGCTTTACAAACCTTTGATCCTTGGTTTATTGGAATTATTGGAAGTGCAGGGGTATTAACAGCATTAGTTCCAGCATCCATGCTTGTTATGGCTGCTTCGACATTGTTAGCAAAAAATATTTACCGAACGATGGCTCCATCTGCTTCAGATAGACAAGTGGCTAAAGCGGCAAAATTATTTGTGCCTGTAGTAACGCTTGTAGCCGTTTTGTTTACCTTCAAAGGAGGAGAAACGATAGGTGCGCTTCTTTTAATGGGGTACAGTATCGTTACGCAGCTTTTCCCTGCGCTTGTATGTAGTTTGTTTCCTCGTCAAATGATTACGAAGCAAGGAGCGATTGCAGGAATGGGGGTTGGTTTGTTAGTTGTCGCATACATCACTTTAACAGGTTCTACTTTAGCTACAATGTTTCCGAGTTTCCCGCAGTATATAAAAGATTTGAATGTAGGTATAGTCGCATTGTTAATTAATATGATTGTGATGTTTGTAGTTAGTGGATTCACGAAAAGTGTATCTATAAAGGCAGACAATATAATAGTAGAAAAGTAATCCGAGTGTTGGAGCTATCTTTGAAAAGAGATAGCTCTTTTTTTGTATATATTTCCTTCTATTAGCGGAATCTAACTAAAAACTTGTTGAAAAGGAAGTTAGGTGGGGGAATTGTTAGAGTTAAAAGGTAACTTGTTTGAAGTTATGAAAGAAATTAGGGATGAGTTAGGTTCGCCTAATGATTTAACAATTAGAGAAGTTGCTCTTGCTGGTAGTTTTACACGCTGTGCTGTCATTTTTTTATGTGGGTTAACAGACAAGGATAATGTTTATAAATATGTAGTTCGTACGCTTCAATATGAAGAAATAGAAAAAGAAGCAGCTGTTGTTCAAACGTTATTGGATCGTTTTATTTCTATCGCAGAAGTCGGTATGAAGACAACGTTTCCGGATATTATAAATGCAATTCTAGCGGGAGACACAGTTATATTAATTGATAATATTCAAACGGCTATTGTTGTTAACAGTAGGGCTTGGGAGAAAAGAAGTCTAGAACCTCCAGTGACAGAAGATTTAATCCGTGGACCGAGAGTTGGATTAAATGAAGATATTAATGTGAATAAAATGCTAATTCGCCGTGGTTTACGTGATCCGAAGTTGCGGTTTCAATCTTATATTATGGGGAAGCGATCACAGAAAGAAGTAACCCTAGTATATATAGAAGATATTATTAACCCTTATATTGTAAAAGAACTAGATCGGCGCCTTCAATCAATAGTGACAGATGTTATTTTTGAAACAGGTACGATTGAACAATTAATTCAAGATAATAATTTATCGCCATTTCCACAGTTTTTGAACACAGAAAGGCCTGACAATATTGTGGCCTCATTAGCGAAAGGAAAGGCGGCTATTTTAGTAGACGGATCACCGTTCGCTCTTATTGCACCACTCGTATTTGTTGATATTTTTCAATCGGTAGAAGACCATTACGAGCGTTGGCTGATTGGGACGTTATTGAGAATTTTACGAATGGTTTCTGGTATTATGGCGGTTTTGTTACCGGCGATGTATGTAGCGCTTGTCTCATACCACCAAGGGCTTATTCCGTCTAAATTGGCCTATTCAATTGCTGGAGCGCGAGAAGGGGTTCCGTTTCCAGCGTATATCGAAACATTAATGATGGCATTAACGATGGAGTTAATACGAGAGGCTGGAATTAGATTGCCAAAGCCAATGGGGCAAACGATTGGTATTGTAGGTGGTCTTGTAATTGGAGAAGCGGCGGTGAATGCTGGGATTGTGAATCCGTTTTTAGTCATTATTATTGCAGTTACTGCAATTGCCACATTCTCACTGCCTGTATATAGTATTACGATTACGTTTCGGATTTTACTTTTTGTCTTTGTATTTGCTGCGACAGCCTTTGGATTATATGGGATTATTTTAGCGCTTATTGCACTTACTGTTCATATTACGAATTTAAAAAGCGTTGGTGTACCGTATACAACTCCGATTGCTCCTGCATTTTATAAAGACTGGAAAGAAGAACTTATTCGTATGCCAAAATCGATGTTGAAAGAGAGACCGGAATATTTACAAACGAAAGACTCTACATTGCGTCCAAAGGAGCGAGAATAATTGAAACCATTTGAGTATGGCGATGAAGAAATTGGATCTCGGGAACTTGGTTTTGCGGTATCGTCAACAATTATTGGTATAGGTGCACTATCTATGCCACGAGATATTGCTATGCAAACTTTATTTTCAGATGGTTGGATTATTTTGCTTCTTGGTGGATTGATATGTGCATGTTTAGGGTGGTTTGTAACAAGGGTAGCTATTTTATTCCCAAAACAAAATTTTGTTCAATATACGAGTGCGCACTTGACAAAGCCTGTTGCATACACGATTAGTATCATTTTAGTGTTAACCTTCGCTGCTTTGACAGCATATGAATCCCGAAAGATTGCGATTATTTCACAAACTTATTTATTTAGTGATACACCAATACAATTGTTATCCTTCTTTTTCTTATTAGTTGTGGTTTATGGAATTGCTGGATCTAGGGCTGCTTTATTAAGGTTAAACGTTTTGTTTTTACCTATCGTTTTAATTGCGATAGTACTGCTTTCCTTATTAAATGTGAACTTAATGGAAATAGATAATTTACTACCGGCTTTTCAAACGGGCATCACTCAATATGCTGTAGGAGTTAAAAATTCTATTTTTACGTTTATTGGATTTGAGGTAGCTCTGTTTTATGCTGTGTTGTTGAACGATAAGACAGCGAAAAAAGCGCCAATGGCAGTTGCAAAAGCAGTGATGGTAAACGTGCTGTCGTACATTTTAATTTATTTAACTTGTATTAGTGTTTTTACATATATGACAACCCGTGGATTAACATATCCAACAATTGAATTAGGGAAAGAAATTGAAATTGGAGGAGGTTTTTTAGAAAGGTTTGATGCGATTTTTTTTACGACTTGGATTATTACTATTTATAACACGACCGCAATGTATTATGACGTAGCTTCTTTGTTGTTTTGTGCTATGTTTCCGAAAGTGAAGAAGCATATTTTCATTTTCGTCAGTGCACCAATTATTTTTATGGTGAATATGCTACCTGGTAATTTGAATACTTTATCGAATTATGGGACATATTTAGCTTGGATTGATATGGGTTTTATCGTGTTAGTACCTTTGCTTGTTCTCATTGTATATAAAATCAAAAGAAGGAATGGTGGAAATGAAACACCTTCTTAAAATGATGATAGTTACGGTTTTAGTTGGATTTATGAGCGGCTGTTCTGAATTAGAAGAGATAGAAGAAAGAGGGTTTGTAGTAGGTGCAGCCTACGATATTGTGAAGGAGAAGAAATCGAATCCGATTATGAAAGGGACGTATCAGATGGTACTTCCCAGTAAGTTAACACAGCAAGGTGGACAAGGGGATGGAGACGGCAAGAACTATATTAATGTTAGTGCGAAAGCGGATAATGTTTTTGAGCAAATACGAATTATCGCTAAAAAAATTAGTCGTTCTTTATTCTTTCCACATATACAAGTGATAATTTTTTCTAAAGAATTACTTTCGAATTCATATGTTTTACAAAATACGTTAGATGTATATATTCGCGATCATGAGATGAGAAGAAATATTCGTTTGTTCGTTTCTGAGAAAAATGCAGAGGCGATTTTAAAGCAAAGTGCAAAGCCTGAAAACTTACCAGCACAGTACATTGATATGTTAGCTGAACATCCTCCGAAAAATGCTCAAATGATTGAAGCTGCAAGAATTGGTGAAGTGCAGGAAAAAATGATTGCAAACCAGAGCTTTGCGTTACCGATTCTAGGGTTAACAAAACAAGGGGTGCAAATGGAAGGTGCAGCTTTATTTCGTGGAAAGGATAATAAGTGTGTGGGAAGCCTGAGTGGAGAACAAACATTAGGAATGAACTATATAATAGGTAAAAAAATTGGAGGTTTTTTTACCATCCGTAAAAAGGATCAACTTATTACATATGAAATTCATAAGATGCGTCGAAAAATTAAAGTATCTACGAAAAATGTTACAAAACCGAAGTTTGATATTCATTTATCTCTGGAAGGGACTTTGGCTGAGTTGCATTTTAGTGATCATAAACAAGTTATGAGCGAAAAGAAGTTAAGGGAAGATATTTCAAAGGAAATGGAGAAGCGGATCCAAAAATCAATTAAGCTTGTCCAAAAAAAATATAAGGTAGATGTATTAGCGTTAGGAGAAGTGTATAAACGGCATAACTATAAAGAGTGGAAAAAAATAAGTAAGAATTGGGATCAAGGCGAAAATTATTTTAGTAATGCTGAAATTACCGTTCATGTTCATCCGACAATTGAACATTCAGGTTCGGCATTACCGAAGAGAGTGAAATAAGGTGATGTAAGTTGTTTACTGGATTGGGAATTAGTTGCACGATATTAATGGCGGTTCTTCCGGGAGCTATATACTTCATTCATAAAAAAATTACAACGTATGGAGCACAGCCTTGGAATACTGATGTGCAAAAAAAGAAACCTGAATAATTTCAGGCTTCTTTTACGCAAAGCATATGTGAAGGGGGATACCTTCACATATGTTTTGTTTATACAAGCCCTAACCAATGTACCAATTGTGTAGAGAGGAATGTAACAACAATGGCAATTACGGTAGGGATTGCAAACGATAAAAATGTCCATTTTGCACTTTTTGTTTCTTTATATATGTTAACTAGTGTTGTTCCACACGGGAAATGAAGAAGTGAGAACAGCATTGTGTTTAATGCTGTTAACCAAGTCCAACCATTTTCTAAGAATAGATTTTTAATTTGGTTAAAATCATCTATCTCAGTTAAAGCACCAGTTGATAAGTAAGACATTAATAAAATTGGAATAACAATTTCATTAGCAGGTAATCCGAGAATGAACGCTGCTAGAATGAAACCGTCTAGGCCTAACATTTTAGCGAATGGATCTAGGAAGTTTACAAAATGCATAAGTAAGCTTGTGTCACCGACGAAAATATTAGCGAGTATCCAAGTTAATACAGCCGCGGGTGCAGCTACGATTACAGCTCGTTTTAAAACATATATTGATTTATCGAGTGTTGAACGCACAATCGTATTCCAAATTTTAGGTTTACGGTATGGTGGTAACTCTAACGTGTAGTGAGTTGGAACGCCTTTTAGAGCAGTTTTTGATAAAACCCAAGAAACAGTTAAAGTTACAATAACGCCAATTACAACCATTCCAACGACAACGCCAGCAGTAACAAGTGTTTGCATGCTGCCTGTATATCCAGCAGCCATAAATAATGAGGCCATTAAGATTAATGTAGGCCAGCGTCCATTACATGGGACAAAGTTGTTTGTTAAAATGGCAAGCATACGCTCACGTGGTGATTCGATAATACGTGTTGACATAATAGCGGCAGCGTTACATCCAAACCCCATTGCCATAGTTAAAGATTGTTTCCCATGCGCGCCAGAGCGTTTAAATAAACGATCCATGTTAAACGCAACGCGTGGTAAATATCCATAGTTTTCTAATAGGGCAAACATAGGGAAGAAGATTGCCATAGGTGGTAACATAACGCTAATAACGGCTCCTGTACCACGGAATAAACCAAGTATTAAAACGCCATGTAGCCATTCTGGTGCATGCATTGCTTGGAACCAAGATGTTAAATATCCTTCGACCCAGCCGAAAAATTCAGCAATCATCTCGGATGGCACGTTAGCGCCTGCAATTGTAAGATAAAATATAATTGATAAAATACCGAGCATAATTGGAAATCCCCAAATTGGAGATGTGAAAATTTTATCTAGTTTTTCAGAACGATACAATTTATCAGTATTTGTATATTGAACAGATTCTTTACAGATGCTCGCAGATGTTCGATAAATATCTCCGACAATATCATCTCGTATATCTTCTTTTGAAAGTGTTTGAGCGTGTTGAATAATATAGTCTAATGGAAGAGCTTTACTGGCTGAGTGAGATTCCATTGATTACGACCTCCCTTACAAGTGGTTCGTTATGGTGTTTTTGAAGTGAAGTTAAGAAATTTCTATCTCCATCTAATATACGTAATGCAATCCAACGTGCTGGATACGTATCACCGAACACTTTATAAATTTGTGGTTCTAATTCCTGAATCATATTTTCGATTTTTTCGCTATAAGTAATTTTAATTGGTGTTGGGATTAGTTTTTTATTTGCTACTTTCGCGATGACACTTAGTAAATGACCAATGCCTACTCGGTTACGAGCGGAAATTTTAACTACAGGTACACCGAGTGATTTTGCTAATTTCTTTTCATCAATAACGATTCCCTTTTTCTCGGCTTCATCAATTAAGTTAATACAAATGACTACGTTGCTCGTCATTTCCATCACTTGGAGTGCCAAATTTAAATTTCTCTCTATAGCAGTTGCGTCTATAACAACTACAGTTACTTCTGGTTTTTCAAATATAATATAATCTCTCGCTACTTCTTCATCCGCAGAATTTGAATATAGTGAGTAAGTTCCAGGTAAATCTATTAATGTATATTTACTTCCGTTATGTTCATATTCCCCTTCAGCTTTTAAAACAGTTTTGCCCGTCCAGTTTCCAGTATGTTGTTTTAAGCCTGTTAAAGTATTAAATAATGTACTTTTCCCGGTATTCGGGTTGCCAGCTAAAGCAATACGATGTTTGCTCATCTGAAATCATCTCCTATTAATACCCCGAAAATAAGGGAGCTTTCTTCTTTACGCAGTGCGATAGTTGTGTTGCTTACTTGATAAGCGACTGGATCTCCAAGTGGACTGCGCTGTAATACTTTAATCGTTGCCCCAGGGATAAACCCTAAATCTAATAAACGTCGTTTCATAGTTCCTTCTAATTGTATCTTCTCAATTTGTACAAATTCCCCTGTGCTAAATTCGGAAAGAGGTTTAGTATTAGCCGATGCCATAAAAGTTACCTCATCTCTATATTTTTAGTTTTAGTTTAAAAAGTTTCCTTAGGTAAACTTTTTGTTAGTAATATAGTAGACTACATCGGATGATGCTGTCAATTAGTACTTTAAAAATATTCAATTATTTTTAGAATTGTTCCAATTTATTTAGTTGTACTAAAAAATATTACTGAAATTTTTTTTAATGTAAATAAAGTAAGAGTGTAAAAGTTGAAAAATATAAAGGAATTGTAAATATAATTTTAATCTAAAGGGCAAAATAAAGAAAAATATTTACATTGGATTTACATTGTTAAGAATAAATTTACAATACTGCGTGGTTAGTGTGGGTTTTGTTGGCTGTTTTAACTGTAAATGTTGGAATGTCTAGCTTTTACGGGATGTTATCTCTATTTACTTAAACTTAAAAATTGCTTAACACTCACATAATATTGTTGTCCTACAATGAATTTGTGTTCGAAAGAAAATGAATTCGAAAAGTGATAATCCAAATGGGGGTACAAGACATGGTTATGAAAAAAGGTATTAAATTTTCTTTAGCAGCTTTAGTTATGGCAGGTGCATTAGTCGGATGTGGGAAAGCAGAAAGTACGGATAAAGAGGCTGCTAAAGGAAGCGATAATGCAAAACAAGAATTATCAGGTACGATTGCAGCGGCTGGTTCTACAGCTCTTCTACCTCTTGCGGAGGAAGCTGGAAAGAAATTCATGGAGAAAAATTCAAAAGTTTCTATTCAAGTTCAAGGTGGCGGTAGTGGAACTGGGATTAACCAAGTAGCTTCTGGTGCAGTACAAATTGGTAATTCAGATGTTCCATCTGGAGATAAGATAAAAGATGCTGAAAAAGCAAAAGAATTAGTAGATAACAAAGTTGCGGGTATCGCATTCGCACTTGTCGTAAATAAAGATGTAAAAGTGGATAACTTAACAGTACAACAAGTACAAGATATCTTCACTGGAAAAATAACGAACTGGAAAGAAGTAGGCGGAAAAGATGAAAAAATCAACGTAATTAATCGTCCAGCTTCATCTGGTACACGTGCTACATTTGAAAAAACGGTTATGAAAGACGCGAAAATTAATGACGGAACTGGTACAACACAAGATTCTAACGGTGCGGTAGAGCAAGCGATCAATTCTACGCCAGGCTCAGTAAGCTATTTAGCAATGTCTTACATGGTTGGTGATAAAAAAGGTGCACTACAAACAGTTAAAATTGATGGTGCTGAACCGAAAGTTGAAAACATTTCGTCTGGTAAATATCCATTCTGGTCTTACGAATATATGGTAACAAAAGGTGAAGCGAAAGAAGCAACAAAAGCTTACATTGACTATGTAAAAGGTAAAGACTTTGAAAAGCAAGTAGAAGATATGGGTTACATTCCAATGTCTAAATTAAATAAGTAATTAAATTTATGGGGCTGGCTGAAAGGCCAGTCCTGTTCATTTCAATCTGTGAAGTGGGGTCTGTCCTGTGATGAAGGGGAAAAAACAAATTAATTACGTAAAAAGTGAATATATAGGAAGATCACTTGTTACGTTTTGTGGTATTTTAATTGTCTTAATTACATTAGCTATTATTGCTTTTATTTGCGGTAAAGGAATTCAATCTTTTACGCAAAGTGGTATCTCATTTACTGAGATGTTAACATCGACAAAATGGAATCCAAATGCTGACGAAGGAAGCTTCGGGGCTTTGATTTTTATTGTAGGTTCAACAGCGGTTTCATTAGGTGCGGTTATTATTAGTGCGCCGATTGCTATAGCTCTTGCTATATTCATGAATTTAATTTCGCCGAAGTTTGGAAATAAAGTATTGAAGCCTGTTTTAGAATTATTAGTTGGTATTCCTTCAGTTGTATACGGATTATTAGGGGTCACGATTTTAGTTCCGTTATTACGTGATTCATTTGGGGGAGTAGGTTTTAGTTTAATTGCAGGTATTATTGTACTAAGTATCATGATTTTACCTACTATTGCTAGTATCGCTTCTGATGCAATACGCTCTGTTCCGTTTGATTATTTAGAAGCTTCTTATGGTCTAGGATCAACGAAATGGCAAGCGGTTAGCCGAGTAATTGTTCCTGCTGCTAAAAAAGGGATTTTAACAGGTATTGTTTTAGGTTTAGCACGTGCTTTTGGTGAAGCGTTAGCGGTTCAAATGGTAATCGGAAATACGATTAAATTACCAGAAGGAATATATAGTCCAACAGCAACGTTAACAGGTATTTTGACAATGGATATGACAAATACATTGAACGGAACTGCTTGGAACAATGCGCTATGGACTTTAGCGATGATTTTACTTGTTATTTCATTCCTGTTTATTTTAGTAATTCGAGCGATTGGGCAAAGAGGTGAGCGATAATAATGAATGCAAGAACGGTAAATAAAATTTGGACGGGTATCTTTTATGCAGTTGCGGCTTTAGTTGTAACGCTGCTAGTGTTCTTAGTGTTTGAAATTTTACAAAAGGGATGGGGATTTTGGGATCCTGATTTCTTGTTTGGAGAACCAAGCAATACAAGAGCGGGTGGTGGAATTGGTCCGCAGTTATTCAATTCCTTCTATATGCTTGTTATAACGCTCGTTATATCTATTCCTCTTGGGTTAGGTGCTGGAATATATTTAGCCGAGTATGCAAAACAAGGGCGGTTTTTAAGTTTTGTTCGTTTATGTATTGAGACAATGGCGTCTTTACCTTCTATTGTTGTTGGTTTATTCGGTTTGTTAGTGTTCGTTACAATGACAGGTTGGGGATACACTGTAATAGGTGGTGCTCTTGCTTTAACTATTTTAAACTTACCAGGTTTAACACGTGTTTGTGAAAATGCGATTTCAGAAGTTCCTCATAATGTAAAAGAGGCAAGTCTTGGATTAGGTGCAACAAAGTGGCAAACGATCGCTCGTATTATTATTCCGTCATCATTACCACAAATTATTACAGGGATTATTTTAGCGGCGGGTCGTATATTCGGGGAAGCGGCAGCATTAATTTACACAGCGGGTTTAACATCTCCAATTTTAAATTCAGCAGCGGATTTATCGAGCCCTTCGCATCCTTTAAATCCATTTAGACCAGCTGAAACGTTAGCGGTTCACATTTGGAAGTTAAATTCTGAAGGGGTTATCCCAGATGCAAAGTTAATTGCGACAAAATCTGCCGCTGTATTAATTATTATGGTATTACTATTCAATATCATTTCACGTTTTATAGCATCTGTATTACACAAGCGTTTTACAGGAACGAAAAGAAAAAGTAAAACGACGAAAAAAGTAAAAGCGGCATAAGTTGTAAAGAAGAACTCTCTATTTATAAGTAGGGAGTTTTTTATATAGAAGGAATGGATGATTATATTGATGGGTAGAAAAAAAGGCGTTATCTTCGTTCGTGAAGATAACGCCTTTTTGCTTTAAATATCGGGTGTTTCTGTAGAGGTGCTTATTTTTCTACGAGAGCGCCTTTTTCTCCCGATTTTATCTAATAGTTCATACATAACGGGAACGACTACTAACGTAAGAATCGTTGAGACTGCCAAACCACCAATGACAACGACGGCTAGACTTTTTGATACCATACTGCCTGCCTGGGATTGGCCGAACAGGAGTGGTAGCATAGCAACGATTGTTGTAATGGCTGTCATAATAATTGGGCGTAATCGAGTGGAACCAGCTTCTAGTAAAGCTTCTCTTGTTTCCATGCCGTGTTCCCGATTTTGTTGCACTCTTTCTATTAATACAATAGCGTTTGTAACGACGATTCCGATTAACATTAATGCACCGATCAAGGAATTTATATCAACAGGTGTTCGTGAAACGATTAACCCTAAAATACCGCCGACAGCAGCTAATGGCAAGGAGAACAAAATTGCAAAAGGAGCGCGCGCCTGCCCGAATGTAATGACCATAATTAAATATACAATCCCGATTGCAATTCCCATGATTTTGAATAGATCTGTAAAGTTTTCTTGCATAGATTCAGTGGCACCAGCGATATTTACTTTTGCGCCGCTAGGTAAATCTAAGTCAGTTATCGCTTTGTTTACTTCTGCGCTTACTTGGCTTAAATCTTCATTTGAAGCTTCTGCGGTAATTTGAATTGTTTCTTTCCCATCTTTATGGAAGATTTCTGTTTGAGTTTGTTTTTCTGAAATAGTCGCGATGTCTTTTAAAGGAATTGGTCCGTTAATAGGTGATAGTATGTTTGTGTTTAAAATATCTTCTTGTTTATTAATGTGTTCCTTTTTGTGTTCTATCATAATAGTAGTTTTTTCATTATTGATTGAAATTTCACCAATAGGTGATTTCTTCATAAGGAATGCTACTTGTTGAGCAGCTAATTCTGGTGTTAAACCTAGTTGTTCAGCCTTTGTTTGATCAATATGAATTTGCCATTCTTTCTTAGATTCTTCTAAATTCGTTTTTACTTTAGATAGAGCATCCATGTTCTTTAGTTTCGTTTCAACGATGTTAGCAGCCTTTTTTAAATTCGCTTCGTTAGTAGCTGTTACGTTAAATTGCAGATTGTTGCCACCGCCAGAGCTTGAATAACTCGTTTTTATATAATCGAGTTCGGCGGGCTCAAAAGCCTTTTGCTCTTTTTTAAATTCTTTAATATATTGATCGATGTCAGAACCTTTTTTGAAGACTACAAATATACTAGCAAGATTATTTTTAGTCGTTTGCCCCCATTGTGCATCTTCTGCGCTTGATCCCATTCGTAAAATAACATCTGTGACATCAGAATTAGAGAGTAGTTTTTTCTCGAAATCAAAGGCTTTTTGTTTTTGAGATTCAGAATCATAATCGGCTGGAAATGTCATATTAACGGATAGCATTGTATCGTCTTCAGACTTTATGTTCGCTTTTGGTAGTACTATGTAGGCCGCGATTGATCCTGCAAATAATAAAAAAGAAGTAAGTAGAATGATAAATTTATGAGAAAGAGCCCATTTTAATGTAGCGACATATCGTGGTGAAGAACTCGTCTTGCGATGCTTTGTTTTTTTGAGTAGTAAAAAAGCCATAAGTGGAACAACTGTTAGTGCAACGATTAAGGATGATAGAATAGAATATACAACTGCTAATACCATAGGTAACATTAATTTTCCGATTACTCCCGATGCGAGACCGATAGGTAAAAAAACAGCGACTGTTGTTAAAGTAGAAGAGGTAATTGCAACGGCGACCTCTTTCGTTGCATCTAGAATGATATCTTTAGAGAAAGATTCTTTTTGTAAACGGCGGAAAATATTCTCTATGACAACGATACTATCATCGACGAGACGTCCAACTGCAACGGCTAAACCACCAAGAGTTAAAATGTTAAGTGTGATGTTAGATTGATGTAGTAAAAAGAGTGTTAATAAAATAGATAATGGAATACTGACGACAGCGATGAGTGTCGTTCGGAAGTTACGTAAAAAGATTAAGATAATTAGAGTTGCAGCAATTGCCCCCAGGATTACTTCTTTCCCCATACTAGTAACAGCATTTTCGACTTGCTCGTGAGTTGAGGCTAAAAGTTTAATAGAAAACTGATCTTTATATTCCTTGCTTATATCCTTAACCTTTTTATCAATTTCTTTTCCGATTGTCACCGCGTTTTTACTCGGCTCTTTCATGATGACTAATCCTGTTCCTTCTTCCCCGTTTATATGCGAGATTGTATCGTAATGTTGTTTTAGTTCAACTTGAGCGACATCTTGTAATTTTACTTGTGGTGTAATGGTGATGTTTTTAATGGCATTTACATTTTTTATATCTCCGATGACGCGAAGATTGTATTCGTCGTTATTAACGGTAATCGCTCCAGCGGGAGTGGAAGTTTCTTTTCCTTGTAAAACTTTTAGTACTTGCTCTGATGTTACATTTTTATCTTTTAATTGGTTAGGGTCGAGTAAGATGGATAATTCGGAAGTTGACTTTCCGAAATACATGACATTGGCAACGCCATCAATGCTTTCGAGTTGTGGTACGATTTCTTTCTCGATTTGTTTTTCGTCAGCTTTTGAAAATCCGTTTTGTTTTTGGATGGTAATTTGAGCGAGTGGAATCATAGAAGTATTTAATTGGCTAACTACAGGCTTAGTCACATCTTTAGGTAATTTAATCGTATTAATTGCTTTTTCGACTTCACGTGCCGCGTCTTTCATATTTGCCTTAGATGTATATGCAATGTCGATGCGTGATAATCCCTCGTGTGTGGAAGAAGTGATGCCATCAATATGTTCTAAATTACGAAATTGTTTTTCAAGGGGATCAGTTACGTCCTTGGTCATCGTTTCAGCATCGAGCCCTTGAGATAATGTCGTGACAGTTATTGCGGGGTTATCGATGCTTGGTAAAAATTCCATAGGTAATTTAGAACCGGAATAAACGCCGAGTATGGAAATGAGAAAAACCATGATGATAATAGCAGCGCGGTTTTTTAATGAAAACTTTGTTAACCTATCCATAAGATAATTCCTCCATTAGTATTTATAGTTTTGTGGGCACTTTCTTACTATATAACAAAAAATGGATATCTTTCATTAATTAAATGTAAAAAAATTCTAACAATAATCTTAAGTTAATGTTTTTGTTGAGATTTCATTATTTGTAGAAAGTGAAATGGCGGATTGGAGAGGCAAGGAAAGTGTTCATTCGAGTTGCTTTTTAATGTGTGAGGGATTCGTTTCTTACGGCTAATTTATATCGTTAGTCTATAGAGAGGTAAATGATTATGAA
This sequence comes from Bacillus cereus group sp. BfR-BA-01383, assembly GCF_022663495.1. NCBI lineage: Bacteria > Bacillati > Bacillota > Bacilli > Caryophanales > Bacillaceae > Bacillus > Bacillus cereus group sp. BfR-BA-01383. Next base: position 409 of record NZ_JAKUFP010000018.1, on the reverse strand, counting down.
CTTTAATATAGAAGAGAATGAAAATCTAGGAGGTTATTGTGAAATACAATTTGGTTGATCTGAATGTGTTGGTATACAATTAAAATACCTGTTTTCAGTAGAAAGGATAAGGAGTCCTTCTATAGAAGAAAGCAGGATAGATTATTTTTTTGTATTTTTTTATAAAAAGCACTTGTTATTTCAAAACCATGATGGTATATTAATAAACGTCGCTGATGCGGAAACGCAGAAAACGACAAAAAAGAAATTAAAAAAACATAGTTGACATCGAAAAATGAAGATGTTAATATGATGAAGTCGCTTTTGAAGCGGTGGACAAGTTCTTTGAAAACTGAACGAAACAAACAACGTGAAACGTCAATTTTTATTTTTAGATGCTAGACAAACTAACTTTATTGGAGAGTTTGAT
>NZ_JAKUFP010000017.1:0-102160 GCF_022663495.1 Bacillus cereus group sp. BfR-BA-01383 | reverse complement strand
AAATTTATCAAGATGGGTAAAATAAATGCTTGATAATAGGAGGTAACGATACTGCCTCGTGTGGAGTGTTATACCCCTCGTCCCTTTGGGGTTGCGAGAACACGATGAAGCACTAACTTGTGTAAATTTGATTGAATTGTATAGATTTAGTTAAGTTTATCGTATCGGTGCTATGGAGAAGGTAAAAGCAATACTATTTGATAAAGACGGGACATTAATGGATTTTCATTCAATTTGGATCAAAGTAGCTGAAGAACTTATAGCGGATTGTATAAAATTATATCAACTCCCGGAGTCAATGCAGCAGGCTTTATTAAAAGAGATCGGTGTGGATGGGGTATTTGTTCATCCACATAGCGCACTAGCAGCTGGAACAAGCCTTGATGTAGCAAAGGGGCTTTGTAAGTATATTACGTCATCTAAGGAAGAGGAGGTGCATGAGTGGGTAAGTGAAAAATTATTTTCACTTATGTACGAGCACCGTTCTCATATGAGAATGACGGCAGATTTACCGAAAATTTTACAAGGCTTAAAGGATAGAGGATTTATTTTAGGTGTTGTTACAGCTGATGATTTCGCGCCAACAGAATTATTTTTAAAACAGTATCAGTTAGAGTCCTTTTTTGATTATGTTGTAGCTTCAGATACATTTCCAGCGCAGAAACCTGATAAAAGAATTGTAGACTCTTTTTGTGAAAGGTTTCATTTAGAGGCATGTGAAGTGGCAGTTGTCGGAGATACGCCAACCGATTTACATTTAGCTAAAAACGGTGGCGATTGCTATGCAATTGGAGTGCTATCTGGTACGGGAGACCGTCAAACATTAGAGCCACTTGCGGATTTAGTAGTACAATCTGTTGGGGATTTTATTTCTCACTCAGGTGAGTTTATTTGGGAACAAGGAAAGTCTAGTGTGTAAGAGAAATAAGTCTATAAAGACTCTTAATGAGTCTTTATAGACTTATTTTTTATGCCTGGATACAAAGAATATAGGATGAATGCTAGAAAAGAAAGTTGGCATATATTTTGCAATAAAAAGAGAAAACAATGTAAAGAAAAGGATGGGGTACGTAATGAACACAAAAAAATTTGCTAAAGTAAATGAACAAATTCCAGGGCCAAAAGCAGCGTCTTTATTAGAACGCCGCCAAAATATAGTACCAAAAGGAGTAAGTAACGGCATCCCAACGTTTGTACAGTCTGCAAATGGGGCTCTTGTAACAGATGTCGATGGTAATCAGTACATTGATTTCGCGGGAGCAATAGGGACAATCAACGTAGGACATTGTCACCCAGTTGTTAAAGAAGCACTTCATAAACAAGTAGATCAATATATTCACACTGGCTTTAATGTCATGATGTATGAGCCGTATATTGAATTAGCAGAAAAGCTTGCCGCGTTAGCACCAGGGAATTTTGATAAGCAAGTCCTATTTTTAAACAGTGGTGCAGAAGCAGTTGAAAATGCGGTGAAAATTGCTCGTAAATATACAAAAAGACCTGGTATTATCGCGTTTTCTAAAGGTTTCCACGGGCGTACATTAATGACAATGACGATGACAAGTAAAGTAAAACCATATAAATTTGGATTTGGTCCATTTGCTCCAGAAGTATATAAAGCGCCATTTCCATATGAATACCGTCGTCCAGAAGGGCTAACAGAAGAGCAATATGATGATTTTATCATTGAAGAGTTTAAGAACTTCTTCATATCAGAAGTAGCACCAGAAACAATTGCAGCTGTTGTAATGGAACCTGTTCAAGGAGAAGGCGGATTCATCGTCCCAAGTAAGAAATTTGTTCAAGAAGTACGAAGCATCTGTTCAGAACACGGCATCTTATTTGTAGCGGATGAAATTCAAACAGGCTTTAGCCGTACAGGAAAATACTTTGCAATTGAGCATTATGATGTCGTTCCAGATTTAATTACGGTATCTAAATCATTAGGTGCTGGTGTACCGATAAGTGGTGTCATTGGACGTAAAGAAATTATGAATGAGTCTGCACCTGGAGAGCTTGGCGGGACGTATGCAGGAAGTCCACTAGGATGTGCGGCTGCATTAGCTGTACTTGATGTGATAGAAAAAGAGAAATTAAATGATAGAGCGATAGAATTAGGAAAAGCCGTAATGAACCGATTCGAAGAGATGAAAAATAAATATAATTGCATCGGTGATGTGCGTGGGTTAGGAGCAATGTGTGCATTCGAGCTCGTTCAAGATCGTAAGACGAAAGCACCTGACAAAACATTAACAGCTAATTTATGTGCAGAAGCAAATAAACGCGGATTACTTCTATTATCAGCAGGAACATATGGAAATGTTATTCGTGTGTTAATGCCATTAGTTATTACAGATGAGCAACTTGAGGAAGGTTTAACAATAATTGAAGAATCATTACAAACTTGTTATGAGCAAGCGAATATCGCTCGTGTTTAAAAACTAAATTATAAATCGCAAACATTCTAGCTGACTCTATATAAAACGCGGAAAATTCACTTTATAATGAAAGTAGTGAAGTGAATCGATGGATTTAAAGTTAGGGGTGGCTAGGATGGTTGCAGAAAAGGAACGAGTGTTAATGGATTTACAAGATGTATTCGAATATGCGTTTGACGAAATTTTTGTTACAGATGAGCAGGGAATCGTTGTACGTGTAAATAGTACATGTGAAAGGCACTATCAGCTAGCTGCTGAAGAGTTAGTGGGTAAGCATGTAAAAGAACTACAAAAGGATGGGATTTTTTATCCATCAGCAACATTGGAAGTGATTGAAAAAAAGAGACCGATTGAACTCGTTCAAACGACAAAATCAGGAGAGTATTTACACGTTCGTACAAGACCTGTTTTCGATGATGAGGGAAATTTAAGAAGAGTGATTAGTTATTCTCGAGACCTTACTGAACTCTATCGATTACGTCAAAAGGTCGAGGAAATGGATAATCAGTTAAAAACATATAAAAAAGAATTAAGAGAAACGTATGAGCATGAAGGACTTATTTTTAAAAGCATCGCTATGCAAAAAATAGTCGAAACAATCAAAAAAGTATCCGTAGTAGATAGTACTGTTCTCGTTTTAGGTGAAACTGGAGTGGGAAAAAGCCGATTAGTACGTCATTTACATGAAGTGAGTCATCGTAAGAATGAGAGCTTCTATGAAATTAATTGTGCGGCATTGCCAACCAATTTAATTGAATCGGAGCTGTTTGGATATTCAGGTGGGTCTTTTACAGGTGCGAATCGTGAAGGGAAAAAGGGATTGTTAGAGTCAGCGCATAAAGGGACTCTTTTCTTAGATGAAATCGGTGAAATGCCGCTTGAAATTCAGGCGAAGCTTCTACAAGTATTGCAAGAAAAAACGTTTCGTCCGATAGGCGGAAGAGAATTAAAAAAGGTAGACGTTAGAATTGTGGCGGCAACAAATAGAGATTTAAATGAGATGGTGAAACAAGGAACCTTCAGGAAAGATTTATACTATCGTCTGAATGTCATTCCAATTTCAATTCCCCCACTTAGAGAGAGAACAGAAGATATTTTACCGCTCATTTATCATTATTTACAGCACTTTAATGAGAAGTATGGGCGGAATGTAAAGTTAGCGCCTAGCACATTGCAAATGTTTGTTGGGTACCCTTGGGAAGGAAATAATAGGGAGATTGAAAATGTAATTGAACGAATTGTTATAACTGCTGACGATATCGTTACGATAGAAGATTTACCAATAGCGATGCAGGAATCAACAGTTGAACAGTCAGGTCAAAGTCTCTATAAAATGTTAGAAGAAGTAGAGAGAAATATCATTCTTAAAGCGTATAAAACACATGGATCAAGTTACAAAGTGGCTGAGTTTTTGCAAATAAGTCAATCTGCTGCTACTAGGAAGATTAAGAAGTTCATAGAGGAGGAAGAAAACATTGGATAAAAAAGCGACGTTCGTAAATGTAGAGAAAAAGGCGATGTATATAAATGGTGAGTGGATTACATTGCAAGAACAAATTGAAGTGAACAATCCAGCGACAAAGGAAATATTTGCAACGGTGCCAAAGGGCGGAGTGACAGAGGCAAAGCAAGCTGTTGATGCTGCACATGAAGCTTTTAAATCATGGTCTAAGTTAACAGCAGCGGATCGAGCAGCGAAATTAAAAAAGTGGTTCACACTTATTGATGAAAATAAAGAAGAAATCGCAGCGATTATGACGAAGGAGCAAGGAAAGCCATTTGCAGAGGCACTTGGTGAAGTGAATTATGCAAATAGCTTTGTTGAATGGTATGCAGAAGAAGGGAAACGCGTATATGGTGAAATGATTCCTGCTTCTCATCCGAATAAACGTATTTTAGTTATGAAGCAACCAGTTGGGGTTATGGCAGCTATTACACCTTGGAACTTTCCGGCTGCTATGATTACGAGAAAGGTAGCCCCGGCGCTTGCAGCAGGTTGTACGGCAGTTGTGAAACCCGCAAGTCAAACACCGTTAACAGCATTGAAATTAGCTGAATTAGCTCATGAAGCAGACATTCCAAAAGGCGTTATAAATATTGTAACAGGTAGTGCGAAAGCAATTGCTGATACGTGGATGGAAGATGGACGCGTTCGAAAAGTGTCCTTTACAGGATCGACGGAAATCGGGAAAGAATTAATGGCCAATGCTGCACAAACGATGAAAAAAGTTTCATTAGAATTAGGTGGTCACGCTCCATTTATCGTAATGAATGATGCGGATTTAGATAAAGCGGTAGAAGCGGTGATTGGTTCGAAATTCCGTAACGCAGGACAAACGTGTATATGTACAAACAGAGTATTCGTTCAAGAAGAAGTGTACGAAGTATTTGTAGAGAAGTTCCAAAAAGCAGTAGGACAACTGAAAGTAGGAGACGGCTTCGGTGACGGAACGACTGTAGGACCACTTATTGATGAGCATGCAGTTTCAAAAGTACAAGAACATATTGAAGATGCAGTTCAAAAAGGTGGGGAACTCTTATATGGAGGCCAACAGATGACAGAGCTAGATGGACACTTCATGCAACCAACTGTAATTGGATTGGCGAATGATACGATGCTTTGTATGACTGAAGAAACATTTGGTCCAGTTGCACCTGTTGCGAAATTTAAAACGGTTGAAGAAGTAATCGAGCGTGCAAATAATACACCGTACGGCTTAGCGGCGTATATTTTCACAAAGGATATTAGTCAGGCATTCCAAATTAGCGAAGCGCTAGAATACGGTATTATCGGTTTAAATGATGGTCTTCCATCAGTTGCACAAGCACCATTTGGCGGGTTTAAAGAAAGTGGTATTGGCCGTGAAGGAGGCCATTTCGGCATAGAGGAATACTTAGAAATTAAATATATTTCATTAGGACTATAAGTAGTATACTAGAATTTCTATAAGGTAACAGAGAAGGAGATTCTAGTATGATATATTGGCTATTATTACTCGTAACAATTATTTTTGAAGTAGCTGGAACAATTTCGATGAAACTATCGAACGGTTTAACAAAGCCCGTTCCAAGTGTACTTATTTTTGTATTCTATGGAATTTGCTTTAGCGTGTTCGCTATCGTTGTTAAAAAGATTCATTTAAGCATCGCTTATGCCATTTGGTCTGGTGTGGGGACGCTTCTTATTACAATTATTAGTGTATACTTTTTTAAAGAGCATATTAGCTTATTCCAAGCGTTTTGTATTCTCTTTATTGTTTTAGGAGTAATCGGATTGAAAGTGTCATCGGCATCATAAAAGGCTATCTTCCAGCGTGGAAGATAGCCTTTTATTTTTATTAAAACGCCCAGTTACCTTTACGGAAGATAGGCTCATGTCTGCCATCAGCAGTAATACCATCGATATCAAGTTCAGCTGAACCGATCATGAAGTCTTCGTGGGTAATACTAGCGTTTGCACCATTTTCAGCAAGTTCTTCTTTAGACATTGTTTTACCGCCATCTAAGTTAAATGCATAAGCATTTCCGATTGCAAGGTGGCAAGATGCATTTTCGTCAAATAGTGTATTGTAGAATAAAATATTTGTGTTTGAAATTGGTGAGTCATGAGGTACTAAAGCAACCTCTCCTAAGAAGTGAGAACCTTCATCTGTTTCTACTAAATGTTTTAAAGCTTCTTCACCAGCTTCAGCTTTGTAGTCTACAATACGCCCGTTTTCAAATGTTAACGTGAAGTTATCGATAATGTTACCTGCAAATGCTAACGGTTTTGTGCTAGATACTTGGCCGTTTACACCTGTTTTAAGAGGCATTGTAAATACTTCTTCAGTTGGAATGTTAGCCATAAATGGTACGTTCTTTTCATTTAAGCTACCAGCACCAGCCCATACATGTTTCTCTGGAAGTTCAATCGTTAAATCTGTTCCAGGACCTGTATAGTGAAGAGCTTTATAATGTTTTTCATTTAAGTAATCAACTTTTGTATGTAGCGTCTCATCATGTTCTTTCCATGCTTCTACAGGATTTTCTAAATCAGCACGAGTAGCTTTGAAGATAGCATCCCATAGTTTTGCTTCTTGTTCTTCTGGTGCAGCGTCAGGGAATACTTTCGCAGCCCATTCTTTTGTTGGAACAGAAATTACACACCAGCTTACTTTATCTGCTTGTACGTAATCACGGTATACTTTCATCGCTTCTCCAGCTACTTTATGAGCTGTTGCGATACGTGTTGGCTCTACACCTTTTAATAAATCAGGGTTTTCTGCATAAATAGACATAAATGCAGCACCTTCTTTTGCTAGTTCTTCACGAGCATGTGCTTTCCAAGATGGAAATTCAGCAAATGCTTCCTCAGGAGCTAAATCGAACTTTAAGCGTGTTAACGTCTCATCATTCCAATCCACATATACGTGTTTTGCACCAGATTTATATGCCTTTTCTGTAACGAGGCGTACAAATTGTACAGCTTCAAGAGGCGCACTAATTGATAATGTTTGTCCTGGTTGAATATTAACACCAACATTGACTGCAAGGGCAGCATATTTCTCTAACGTTTGTTCAAATGACATATGTATAATCTCCTTTAGTTTGAAAGATTTCTTACTATATATAATACAAGAAAATTCAAAAAATATATATAGCGCAAAAAGAGAGCTCAACATGTATTGAGCTCTCACATTTATTTAATGGAAGAAGCAAATTGTTCTACAGTCGTTGTGTGGTGTATGCGGACTCGTTTCATTTTTAATAATTCATCAGGTTCACCTTTCGTAATGAACTGTCCAGGCTTCGTTGTCGTCGCAAATTGATAATATTTCTTCGTTTCTGAAACGACTTTATCATCTACATGACCGAATGGATAAGCAATTGCGATAACTGGTTTACCTGTTATTTTTTCTAGTTTTTCTTTTGAGACTTTTAGTTCCTCTTCATAGTTCGTAATCTTCGGTAAGTCCGCATGTGTTGCAGTATGAGATTGCACTGAGAAAATGCTGGAATCAACCATTTCTTTTATTTCAGATGTAGAAAGAGACCCTTCTGCATTGACATTATCAACGATCATATATTCCGTTGCAGTCGGTTTGAACGTATCGTCTTTGAGCTTTTGTAAAATATGAAATGCATTCATATTATTTTTCATACCGTCATCAAATGTAACGAAAATTGGTTTATTTACTTTATTTATATCGCTCCAACGTTCAAACGTTAATAATGTATAACCGTTGTCTTTTAAATACTTCATTTGTGCTTCAAAGTTAGCAGGTGATACGAATAAATCTTTAATGCCTTGTCCATGATAATCATCGATTGCATGGTACATAAGAACAGGAACTTTTTGCTCGAAAGTAATAGTAGATTTTGTGAGCGGAATGGTTTTCCCATCTTCCTTAATTCCTATCGCTTCAATCTGGAACTCACCGCGTTTTCCTTCGAATTCTTTTATATCAAAAGGAAGTGTAAATTGCTTATCTTTTTCTTTCGAAGAAAAAGATTTAGCGTGTTCCTTTCCATCAGCTGTGCGCCAAATTTTATATTGTACTTCGGTTAAAGAATCCTTTATATCTGTAATATGAATATTTGTGTTTGTAGATTCGTGTGTAATCGGATTATAAGAAATTTTACCCTGTTCTTGCATAGTCTCTTCTTGCCTCTTAACTTCTTGAACCTTTTTCTCTTTTTTAGGTTCCTGGCTTAAATTGCTAGTATTACAGCCTGCTAGAATGGCAGACGTACATAAAGCAATCGCTGCATATTTCCTCATAAAATCACCTTCTATTGTGTATTATGTTGCATGTTTATATTTAAAATCCCCACCGCTGTAAGAGCGGTGGGGACATACCCTTGTTCATCATATCATCTTTAGATGTGAGAGAAGTTAATGATTTTCGATAAATCTGTTTTTTTGCATTTTAGTAGATTTTACTTTGTAAGAGTTATGAATTTTTCCATCGATGTATTAGGCCCGACAAAATGGCGTTTAATTAAGTATTGTTCGTTTGGCATGCCTTTTGTAATGTGATTGCCATGATCAGTAGTAACTGCGAACTCATAATGTTTTTTTGTTTCTTCAACAGCTGGGTTATTATAAGATCCTACTGGATAGGCGAGAGCGATGACCTTTTTACCAGTAAGAGCTTCAATTTTTTCTTTAGAACCACGTAATTCCTCATCGTAATTGCTTGAATAAGCCATCATTGTATGATTAGCAGTATGAGATTGAATAGAAAAAATTCCCGAATTCATCATTTGTTTTATATCATCTGTTGATAGGCGATTTGGTTTGTCTATCTCATTGGCAGTAAGAAATTCGGTTGCTGCGGGTTGAAATTTATCATCTTTTAATTTTTGTAAAATATGAAGAGCATTCATATTATTTTTTCTACCGTCATCCATTGTTACAAAAACAGGTTTATTTACACGATTTATATCATGCCAGCGTTCAAATGTCAGCATCGTATAACCGTTATCTTTCAAATACTGCATATGTTTTTCGAATTGTTCAGGTGGTACGTATAAGCCATAATCACCGTCGCCTGGTCCAGGATATTTTTCAATCGCATGATACATTAAAATGGGTACATGCTGTTGGAATGTAATTTTCGATGTTGCTAGATTTGTTTCGGTATTATCTTTTTTGATTCCTACTGTTTCAATTTGAAATTCGCCACGCTTTAAATGAAATGTTTTTAAATGAAGTGGGAGGGCAAAATTACGATCTTTTTCTTGTGAAGTAAAAGTCTGTTTGCTTTCAGGACCATCAGCAGTACGCCAAATATTGTAACGTACTTGTGTAAATGTATCTCTTAAATCTTTTGTATAAAGCGTGGTATTTTGTGCGTTATATTCATACGGATCCCATGTAATAATTCCTTGTGTTAAAGGAATTTCAACTGTTTTTGCTTGTGCTTTTTTTGGTTCCACTGCTTGTTTCGATGTTGCTTCTTTTATTTGTTTATCACTAGTATCACTAGTGTTACAACCTACGAGAATAGCAGAAGAAAGTAAAGCGATATATGTATATTTTTTCATCATATCATCCTTCTATTGTGTTTTAATTACTATCACTTATGCTATGAAATCGTCATTTGTATAAGTGACATGAACTCAAATTTTTGGTTTGAAAAAATTTGAGTTATACCCTTGTCCATCATATCACTATAGAATATATAGGGGAATACAAAATTGGGATAATTCGGAAAAAATACCTTATATTTTTCTGGTGGAGTTTACATAAAAATACATATAGAGGGCAATAAAAAAACTCCACCCAAACTGCCTTTAAAAAGGAGAAGTAAGGTGGAGTTTTTTATTAAATAAACAATCCAGCGATTGTCGCAGATAAAATAGAAGCAAGTGTTGATGCAAATAGCATTTTCCAACCAAATTTAGATACGACGCTTCCTTGTTTTTCAGAAAGAGCACGGATTGTACCAACAATCGCACCAATTTGGCTAATACTTGCGAAGCTAATTAAGAATACTGTAACGATTCCAACTGTACGTGGAGCTAATGTTGCAGCAGCGCTTTTTAAGTCAAGGATTGCTACAAACTCGTTTAAGACAATCTTCGTACCCATAATACCACCAGCTGGGATAATATCTTGAGCTGGAATACCCATTAAGAATGCGAATGGAGAAAGGATATAACCGAAGATTTGTTGTAATGTAACAGCGTGTCCCAGTGCACCTGAAGCAGCGCTAATTACATAGTTCACAACTTCCATCACACCGATGAAGGCGATCATTAATGCAGCGACGATACCAGCTACTTTTAAACCATCAAGCGCACCGTTAATCATTGCACCGATAAAGCTGTCTCCGAATAGAGTTCTATCAAATTTTTGAATCACTTCGTCTTCTTTTTTCGTATCAACTGGTGTTAATAATGAACAAACGATTAAGCTTGAGAATAAGTTTAGCGGAAGAGCAGCTAATACATATTTCGCATCTAACATCATTACGTATGATGCTGTAACAGAAGCAGAAACTGAGCTCATCGCAGAACAACAAATGATAAACATACGGTTTTGATTAAAATGCTGTAAATCGTTTTTAATAACGATTAACGCTTCACTTGAACCGAAGAATACAGAGTTTACTGCGTGGAATGATTCAACACGTGGTAAACCAGTAACTTTTGAAAGTGCACCGCCGATAACGCGAACGATGAATGGTAAAACACCTAAATAACTAAAGATAGAAAGTAGTGCTGAGAAAAATACGATAATTAATAATACATTTAAGAAAAAGACAAAATCTCTTTGAATTCCATTAAAGAGAAAATCGACACCTGTCGTACCAAGTTTAATTAGTTTGTTGAAAACTTTACTAATGAAGATGATAATTTGCTGTCCGATCTTTGTGCCAAACATAAACCAACCGATTAAAATTTGGAAACCAATCATAATAGCAATTGCACGGAAGTTGATTTTACTTTTGTTGTTTGACAAAGCAAAACATAGACCTAAAACGACAAGAATACCGATAATGCTCATTACATATTGCATGTAGTTGCCCCTTTCAGAAGTTCGTATAAAGTTTGTACATAAAACGCTCGTTATATTACTAAAAATAAAGGAAAGAGGTTTTATGTCATACGTAAGATGTCTGACCTTTTAGAAAAATGAAAATAAAAAAAGACCCATATGGATTCACTTTCATCTATGAGAGAAAGCTAATCAATATGAGTCCTTTTTTGCACATAGGCTAATATTCATTAGTTTTCCCCATAGTCCAGCAATTTAAGGTTGCCGGGTAGAAACTCTCGATCCATATTATCGAGTATATATGAGGTAACATCGTCCGTATTAAATTAGTAGTAGCGTAACATTACTAGAGAACTATCGTCAATAGCTTTTTTTCTTCCGATAGAAATAGACCATATAAGTATGATAAAATGTAACGCAGTGTTATGAAAAAGAGAGGTCGGAAAATGAGTACAAAAATGACGCCACCAGTTGAAAAAAACGAGTTTATAGATGTAGTGTTTGAAGATTTAACACATGATGGTGCCGGTGTTGCGAAAGTAAAAGGCTATCCTATTTTCGTTAAAAACGGATTACCAGGTGAAGAAGCGCAAATTAAAATTATTAAAGTGAAGAAAAACTTCGCATTCGGTCGTTTAATGAAGCTTCATATAGAAAGTCCATATCGTAAAGATGCAGAATGCCCAGTGTACAACGAGTGCGGCGGTTGTCAACTTCAGCATTTGACGTATGAAGGACAATTACAAGCGAAAGAAAAACAAGTACGCGACGTTATGCAGCGCATCGGTGGATTAAGCGATGTTCCTGTTCACCCTGTACTTGGTATGAAGAATCCGTGGGTATATCGCAATAAAGCGCAAGTACCAATTGGAGAACGTGAAGGCGGGCTTGTAGCAGGTTTCTATCGTCAAGGAACGCATGACATCATTAATATGGAATCATGCTTAATTCAGGCGGAAGAAAACGATACATTAATTCAAGAAGTAAAACGTATTTGTGAAAAACACGGTATTTCAGCTTACAACGAAGAGCGTAACAAAGGAACACTTCGCCACGTAATGGCTCGCTATGGACAAGTGACAGGAGAAATTATGCTTGTCTTTATTACACGCACAGCTGAACTACCAAACAAAAAAGCAATCATTGAAGAAATTGCAGCGAAATTCCCTGAAGTAAAATCGATTGTACAAAACGTAAACACAAAGCGTACAAACGTAATCTTCGGAGACACAACGACAGTACTGTACGGATCAGAATATATTTATGACTTTATCGGTGACATCAAATTTGCGATTTCAGCACGTTCATTCTATCAAGTAAACCCAGAACAAACGAAAGTGCTATACGATAAAACGTTAGAATACGCAAAGCTAGATGGTAACGAAACAGTAATTGATGCCTATTGCGGAATCGGATCAATCTCCTTATTCCTAGCGCAAAAAGCGAAGAAAGTGTACGGCGTTGAAATCGTCCCAGAAGCAATCGAAGACGCAAACCGAAACGCAGCACTAAACAACATGACGAACGCTGAATTTGGCGTAGGAGAAGCAGAAGTAGTCATTCCAAAATGGTACAAAGAAGGCGTAATTGCCGACACAATGGTCGTAGATCCACCGCGTAAAGGCTGTGACGAAGCATTACTAAACACAATCATCGACATGAAGCCAAAACGCGTCGTATACGTATCATGTAACCCCGCAACATTAGCACGTGACTTAAAAGTATTAGAAGAAGGCGGATATAAAACGCAGGAAGTACAGCCTGTTGATATGTTCCCGCATACTACTCATGTGGAGTGTGTGGCTTGGCTTAAGTTGGTATAATAAAAACGCAGTTGATATAGAAAAAATCTATACCATCTGCTTTTTGGTTTATAAAAATACCATTCAGAAACGATTTTAGTTAAAATAAATATTGCTGATTTTCACAAATTATAAATGTCCAAATGTACAGTTGTTATTTGGCTATATATTTTTAAATTGTATTCATAGTGAGAGGATTTGAATTTGAAATGATAGATAATTTTTGGCGTGATTTACCACGACCATTTTTCGTACTTGCACCAATGGAAGATGTGACAGACGTTGTTTTCCGTCACGTAGTAAGTGAAGCTGGCCGACCGGATGTATTCTTCACAGAGTTTACAAACTCAGATAGCTATTGCCACCCAGAAGGTATGAAAAGTGTACGTGGCCGTTTAATTTTTACAGAAGACGAACAGCCGATGGTGGCACATATCTGGGGAGATAATCCTGAATATTTCCGTCAAATGAGTATTGGCATGGCAGAGCTAGGATTTAAAGGTATTGATATTAATATGGGTTGCCCAGTACCGAATGTAGCATCGAGAGGAAAGGGGAGTGGCCTTATTCTACGTCCAGACGTTGCGGCAGAACTTATCCAAGCAGCAAAAGCGGGCGGACTACCTGTCAGCGTAAAAACACGACTTGGTTTTAAAGAGTTAAGTGAATGGGAGGATTGGTTAACGCATATTTTCAAACAAGATATTGCAAACCTTTCTATTCATTTACGTACAAGAGAAGAAATGAGCCAAGTAGATGCGCACTGGGAACTAATTCCGGAAATTAAAAAATTACGTGACCGTATCGCACCAAATACGTTAATAACAATCAATGGAGACATTCCTGATCGTCAAACTGGGTTGGAACTTGCTGGAAAATATGGTATCGATGGCGTTATGATCGGACGAGGTATCTTTAAAAACCCATTTGCTTTTGAAAAAGAGCCAAGAGAGCATAGCAGCAAAGAACATCTAGATCTTTTAAGACTACAACTTGATCTTCAAGATCAATATGCAGAAGTACTACCACGCTCAATCACAGGACTTCATCGCTTTTTCAAAATTTATGTAAAAGGCTTCCCTGGAGCTGCTGAACTAAGAAATCAATTGATGAGTACGAAATCGACGGATGAAGTGCGTGCGTTGTTGGATAAGTTTGAGGCGAGTGTTGATGCGACTAGAGATAGTGAAACAGTGTAACTCTTAAAAAGTTATATCATATGACATAGTTGTGTTTAAAATAAGCGTAGAACTGGGAAAAAAACAGTGTATTTGAGAAATCAAAGCACTGTTTTTTCTTTTAGTTAATGTTAAGGGAATCTTTTTATAAGCATACAACAGGTGTATAAGAGATCCTTTAGATACAATGGTGGAGAAAAGATTGAGTAAAACTACAAAACCCACCTCTAAAATGTTAAAGTAGTAACTTAACGACATTAATTTACACATGCTAAAAGCATTACTATATTCAACATTTCAGGAGGCAAAACAATGGCAATGAGCAACAACGATATATTAAAAAGAGTAAGATATGCTATGGATATAAAAGATATAGATATGGTGGAAATCTTTAAACTTGGTGGCGTGGAAGTAACGAAAGAAGACGTAGTTGATATGCTGACAAAAATAAAGAGAAGTCCACAACATGAAGCTGAAAATGATGATGTAATCGAAGATGAGTATGTCCTAACATGCGATATGATGATGTTAGAGTCATTTTTTAATGGATTTATTACTTTAAAAAGAGGGAAGCAAGATCCAAAACCAGGACAACCGGCACCTGTACAGAGCAAGGAGAGTGCCAATAACCTTCTTCTAAAGAAAATGAAAATCGCACTATCTTTAACGAGTGAGGATGTGCTTGATATATTAGATAGCGTAGGCGTTACGGTAACAAAAGGAGAGTTAGGCGCTCTGTTAAGAAAAAAAGGCCATAAAAATTACAAAGAGTGCGGCGATAGATACGCAAGGAATTTCATTAAGGGATTAGGTGTAAAGTATAGAGGATAATAAGTTCGTTAAAACAGTAAATGATATAATAGATAGAGTAGGACGTTCGTATCCTACTCTTTTTGATTTGTAAAAATAATACGCTAGGTGATGAAATGGTACATACATATTTAGGTGAGACAATTAATTTTCATATAACTTATAAGAAGAAAAAGTCCGTGCGTCTTTTTGTAGATTCGTATGGAAATGTGGAAGTGCAAGCTCCGAAAGGTACACCTGTTGAATACTTAGTCCAGTTGTTAGAGGAGAAGTGGGATTGGATTCAGAAAACACGTAAGGAAATGCAGGAGCGAGCTCTTGGACCACAGGAAAAAGATTATGATCAAGGAAAGGGCTTTCTGTATTTAGGAAGCACGTATCCGATACAGATTTCTCAAGATGCAAGTATAGAGCAAGACAATGCGATTTTTGAAGGAGATAAGCTCCACATTTATGTGAAAGAGCTTAAGGATGAGAAAATACAGCAAGCTTTAAAACGATTTTACTATAAGCAGTGCAAGGCATTAGTAGAGAAGAGTATTAAAGTGCATCAAAGTAATTTTAAAACAAAACCGCGTTCTATCCGTATTACAGATAGTAGCCGTACGTGGGGAACTTGTGATTCGAATTTACAGTTAACGTTTAATTGGAAGTTAGCAATGGCACCACAGCGAGTAATTGATTATGTAGTTGTTCATGAAATGTGTCATATGGTTCATTTAAATCATGATCGATCTTTTTGGCGTCTTGTCGGGAAGATAATGCCTGATTATAAGGAAATGGAAGATTGGTTAGCGTTATCTAGTTGGAAGATGACGGTTTAGTAGGGAATATCGATTTTTGTCGGTAAATCGATATTCCTTGTCGAATCGTTGATATATTGTGAGTTGTGATAGATATATTTGAAAAATCGTTGATATATTGTGAGTTATGATAGATATATTCTAAAAACCGTTGATATAATTTCATGTATCATAGAACTGTTCAGCGAGGAGAAAATAAAAAGGAAGGGATATCCCTTCCTTTTCTTGCATATAGATCATCGTCCAAACTTCACAATGAAAGTATCGTCTGTTTTCTCCATCTCATACCCATGATACCCTTCCGAAAGCAACGCCTGCTGTCCACTAGCATCACTCATCGGAACGCTCTTAACATCGGACCAATCTCTTTCTATATCTTTACGCAACTCCTTCACAAAAACATACCGCATACTACCACCATACTTCTCCTTCAGCGCAGCAATTTCCATCCCTTGCGCAAATTTATCTTTTAAACTCGGGATGTTAAAAGGTGCAACGGTGCAGCAAACGTAATCGTATTTGCCATCTTCTTTTTGTAATTCGTCCATGATGACGTTTGCTAATATTTTTTGCATGCCATTTCCTCGGCAGTCCGGATGAACGTTTGAGATTTCTTGATAGATGACGCGGTGTAGTTCGCTTTCTGATAGGCCAATATCAAGTCCTAAATGTTCGTCGTCGATAGGAGGGACGAGTAGGGCGCGAAATGCGATGAGTTCGTTTTTTATAAAAGCACCGATCATCATGCCGTTTCCTTCTAGAATGTATTGAAATTCTTCTTGTGAGAGTGGTTGTAAACGACCTTTATCTTCTAATGCTTCAACTACAACGTTTTGTAGTGATAAAATTTGTTCGATATGCTCTCTTGATAGTAATGTAACGTGAAATAGCTCGTTATTTTGTTTTAATGCACCTTCATATAGAACTGTCATGTATGAGCCCTCCTTTAGCGTACAACATCTTGAAAGACGGTTAGTTCTTGTAATGTATCTTCGTTTATTTCAATGCCTAGTCCTGGTTTTTCGTTTAAGCGAATGAATGGCACGTCGTAATGTAAGTTACCAATGTCTTTCGTGAATTTTAATGGTCCTGTAAGTTCGACGCTTGTAATGATTTTTTTTGAGAAAGCGACATGGAATCCTGCGGAAGAGGCAACGGATGATTCGACCATAGATCCAACTTGGCATTCAATGCCTACCATTTCTGCCTGATGAGCGAGCTTTACTGCTGGATATATGCCGCCGCATTTCATTAGTTTTATATTCACTTTATCAGCCGCGTCTAATTTAATGATTTGGCGCATTTCACGAGAACTTTTTAATCCTTCATCAATCATAAGCGGAAGGTCTGTTTTAGAACGAATATGAGCCATTGCGTCAATATCGTCCGCGACAACAGGTTGTTCAATCCAGTCGATGTTTAAATGACCTAATGAACGGAGTGCTGTTAATGTGTTTGCGCTATTTTTCCAGCCTTGGTTTACATCAACACGAATGGCGATATCATTTCCCACACGTTCACGCACAGCTTCAATTCTTTTTACATCTTCTTTTACATTTGTACCGACTTTCATTTTGAAAGATTGGTAACCTTTCTGAATCATAGAAGCAGCTTCTTCAGCCATATCGTCTGGGGCAGCGATGCTTAAGACGTGAGTAACGGGGAACTCATCATGGTAGCGCCCACCAATTAATTGATATACAGGTTGATTTAATTTTTTGCCCATTATATCAAAACAAGCAATATCTATCGCAGCTTTCGCCGTTGGAACACCGTAAATTGTATTGTCCATCATATCGTGTATTTTTTCGATATTCATTGGATTTTGTCCGATAAGAACAGGAGCTAGCGTATGTTTTAAAGTATGGAAAGTACTTTCCCATGATTCGCCTGTAACGTGATCATCAGCAACGCCTTCACCGTAACCGATAATGCCTTCGTCTGTTTCCATTTTGACGATAATAGAAGGCATATCAGAGTAAGAACCATAACTAATAACAAACGGATTGCGAAGTGGTAAACGAATTGCGTAAAGATGAATAGCTGTAATTTTCATTGAATAAAGACCCCTTCCTGTTTACAATAGTTTTGTACATTTGATATAGTTGACGTTAAATAGTCGTTAATTAATAATAAGGAGTTAGAGAAAATGATGATAAAAATTGCAGTTGTCGGTTCAAAGGAGTTTATAAAGAATCTTTTACCTATTGCGCATAAACTAGAAGAAATAGAAATTGATCCATATATTTACCTTCATCCGGCAGAATCTTCTGAACTATTAAAGCGTTTAAAGCCTTGTGATACCATCTTTTTCTCAGGTGCTTTACCTTATTATATGGCAAAAGAAATAAGAGAACAATTACGAATTCCAAGTACGTACTTACAGCAAGATGAGACAACTGTTGCCTCTTCACTACTTTCCATCATATATCATCAAGGTATTCAACCACATAAAATTTCAATTGATTTAGTAGATCGTTCATTTATTACAAATGTATTCCATGATATCGGTATAAAAGAAAATCCACAAGTGTTGGATTATGAGAATATGTTATGGAGTAAAGATGAAATAAGTAGAATCATCGATTTTCACGTAGATAAATATCAAGCCGGAGAGGCTGATTTAGCTCTAACTAGTATTCATGCTGTCTACGACGAACTTCAAAAAATAGGTATTCCTTCAGAGCGTATGGTAGATCCGACACAATCCATTATACATGGGTTAAAAGATGCAAAAATAAAAGCTGAGTTAGCAAAAAGTCATTCAGCTACTGTTGGTGCTTGTATGATTTCTTCTTTAGAATTACGAAAAAGTTTGCTTGAACAATTGGACGTCATTTCAAAAGAATTACGCGGTTCATTTAAACAAGTTGATGAAATGACATTCATTTTGTATACAACTCGCGGTGATATCGAATCGATTATAAAAACAAATATGATAGATAACGTATTTACGAGTGTAGAAGGCAGGATAGCTATTGGATTTGGTTACGGAAAAACCGTGAAAGAAGCGGAGCAAAATGCCAAAATCGCTCAAGGCTTCGCAAAAAATAATCCAATAGACCGTTGTTTTTATATACTAACGAGTGATAAAGAATTATTTGGTCCGTTCCCAAAAGATCAGAGAGTACAAAGTTTGAAAAATGATCATCCTGAACTAGTTAAAATAGCGAAGGAAACGAAGCTTAGTCCAGCCAACTTGTCAAAAATTATTCGGTTTAGTCAATCACATCCATCATTGAAATTCACAGCGGCTGACCTTTCTGAGTACTTACAAGTGACGCGGCGATCAACAGAAAGGTTGTTAAAGAAATTAGTTGATTACGGGTATGCTCATATTTGCGGCGAGGAAATGCCCTATCAACAAGGGCGCCCTCGCGCAATGTATGAACTGAATTTACCGCTATTTTTAAGCTTCTAGTTGAGCTTTTTGTTTCTTTAGTAGTTCTGCTTTTTCAATGTCTGATAGTTTTACAATTGTGAAGCCAGTTATGCCGTAAATGATTGAGATAATAGGTACGATGAAATTCAAGATAGCATAAGGAGCATATTCAAATGCACTTACGCCAAGCGTTGCTAGAATGAATACACCACACGTATTCCAAGGAACGAAGACAGAAGTTAATGTTCCGCCATCTTCTAATGCTCTGGATAAATTTTTAGAATGTAGTCCTTTTTCAGTGTATGCATTTGCATACATTCTGGAAGGGACAACAATTGAAATATATTGTTCAGAGCAAGTAAGGTTTGTTGCAAAACATGAAGCAATAGTAGAAGCGATAAGCCCTTTTGATGATGTCGCTAATTTTAAAATTTGATTTACAATTGCGCGAAGGATGCCGGTGTGTTCTAACACTCCACCGAAAGTCATAGCGACAATTGTCATAGAAACTGTGTTCATCATCGAATCTAAGCCACCGCGGTTAAATAGTTCGTCTACTAGCTTGTTTCCAGTGTCTATGACAAATCCATTTTGGAGTGCACCGACAGATGCTGAGACAGAACCACCTTGAATAAAGACTTGTGATAGAAATCCTAAAATAATACCTGCGAGAATAGCTGGTATAGCTGGTACTTTTTTAGCGACCAATACCATAACGATTACGGGTATAATTAATAGGAAAGGTGAAATAACAAAGTTTTGTTGCAATACTTGTAACGTTTGATCGATGCTTTTCGCATCAATATTGTTATCGCCGAAGTTTCTTCCTAAGAAAGCATAGACGATAAGAGTAATAATTAAACCTGGAACTGTAGTAAATAACATATGACGAATATGTGTGAATAAATCTGTATTTGTTAATCCTGCGGCTAAGTTAGTCGTGTCTGAAAGCGGTGACATTTTATCGCCAAAATAAGAGCCTGAAATAATGGCACCAGCAACCATCGGAGCTGGGATTCCCATACTTAGGCCAATGCCCATTCCGGCAACACCAATTGTTCCCATTGTAGACCATGAGCTACCAATTGCTAATGCAACGATCGAACAGATAACGGTAATGGATACTAAAAATAGTGATGGAGTTAAAAGTTTTAAACCGTAAAAAATCATTGTAGCGACGATTCCACCGCCAATCCAAGCACCGATTGTTAAGCCAACAAGAATAATAATGACAATAGCAGGTAATGCAAGACGAATCCCTTTATACATTGCCTCTTCAATATCATTCCATTTGTAACCATAACGCCAAGCGACAATAGAAGCGACGGTTGTACCAATAATAAGTGGAACGTGAGGACTTTGTTTTAATACAACAATTGTAACCATCATAACTGCAACGGTAATGATAATAGGGATAATCGCTATTCCAAAAGGTATTTCTTTTTTCATAAAACTCCTCCTTGTTACGTATGTTTGTTTGTATTTTTAGAATTGTCGTAAAATAGACGTTTATTAAGTTATAATAACTAAAAGTGTATGTAAGCGTCAATAAAAAACAGAAAATAAGGAATGTTCTAGTTGTTCTTTCGATTTTTAATATAGATACAGAATAAGCTTTTAAAGTGTTTTAAAATAAATAATTGACTTTTTTCTTAAAATTCAATATGTTCATAAAAACATCTGTTTTTCATAAGTATAATTAACCTGAGTGGTTTGTAATTTGGGAAGGAGAATGAAGCTTTGAAAACATTAGAACTACAAGAGCGTTTAACGGAAATTTTTCAGCATTTACATGAAAACCCTGAAGTAAGTTGGAAAGAGTATGAAACGACAGCGTATATTACTGACTTTTTGAAAGAGGAAGGAATTTCATATAAAACATTTGATGATTGCCCTGGCGTAATTGCTGAAATCGGAAGCGGGAATCCAGTTATTGCGATTCGCGCTGATATGGATGCACTATGGCAAGAAGTAGATGGAGAATTTAAAGCGAACCATTCGTGTGGTCACGATGCTCATATGACAATTGTGATGGGGCTTATTTTACAATTGAAAAATATGAGATGGGATAACGGTACGGTTAGATTTATTTTTCAGCCGGCAGAGGAAAAGGGAAATGGTTCTTTAAAGATGGTAGAGAAGGGGGCAGTGGATGATGCTGATTTCTTATTTGGTGTTCATTTAAGGCCAATTGAAGAACTGCCTTTGAAACAAGCCGCCCCATCAATTCGTCACGGAGCAGCAGGATTTTTAGAGGGGATGATTCACGGAGATGATGCACATGGGGCACGCCCACATCAAGGGATAAATGCAATTGATGTCATCTCGATGATCAATATTGGATTGAAAAATATATGGCTACCGCCGCAGACGTCGTATTCTGTTAAGATGACGAGATGCCAAGCTGGTGGTGATAATCTAAACATTATTCCAGGTAACGGGCATTTTAGTTTAGATGTAAGAGCAGAAAATAACATATTACTAGATGAATTAAAGCAAAAAATAGAACAAGTAATTAAGTCAGCTGAATCAATGGGATCTAAGCTTTCTTATGAGTGGATTGATCTCGCTCCAGGAGCAGAAGTGTCAGAAGAAGCTGAACGCTTTATGCGAAAAGGCATTCTGGAAGTATACGGGGAAGAGGGGTGTACTGGCCCACTCTATACGACAGGAAGCGATGACTTCCATTACTACACAGTGAAGAGACCGCATTTAAAAGCTGTCATGCTTGGACTAGGGGCAAACCTACAACCTGGATTACACCATCCGTATATGAAGTTTGATCATAGTTGTATTATGGATGGGGTAGAAATATTGAAACAAACTGTATTGAAAGTGTTGGAAGACAGGGGCTAGAGAGCTCCTGTTTTTTTGTAGGAATTTGTCGGCAAGTCGATATTCCTTGTCGAAACGTCGATATATTCGATTTTGCGACGATATATTGGAAGTTATGTTCGATATGCTTTCATTTGCGACGATATAATTTCATGTACCAATTAATTTGATGAAAAATTCTCCTCCAGTACGTGGTGTATAATAATAAGTAATATTTTTTAATAGGAGAATACGAATGAACGAACAATATTACGATGCTGTATTACATATAAAAACAGTCGGAGAGCAAAAAGGATTTCATAAGTCTATGCATTATCATCGTTATGAACCGACGCCGTATAGCGGATTAGATGAGTTATTGAATCAATATGAAATAAAAAGTAGCGACCGAATTGTAGATTTTGGGTGCGGAAAAGGGAGATTAAACTTTTACATGCATCATAAATGTGGTGCTTCAGCAGTTGGAATTGAAATGAATGAAGAGTTTTATAAAGATGCGATGGATAATCGTGATCGTTATGCGAGAAAGGTACGAAACAGTAAAGATGAAATTCAATTTGAGTGCTGTTTAGCACAAGAATATGAAGTTGATCCACGTGATAATCGATTTTATTTCTTTAATCCGTTTTCAGTACAAGTATTTATGAACGTAGTAAATAACATTTTGCTTTCGGTAGAAGAAGCAGAGAGGGAAGTGGATATTATTTTATACTATCCTTCGGAGGATTATATTTTCTTCTTAGAGAACCAGACTGCGTTTGAATTGAAGAGAGAAGTTAGATTGCCGGGTGCTTATGAGAAGAATGGGAATGAGAGATTTTTAGTTTATACGTTAGGAGTATAAAAAAAACAGGTGCTCAGGCACCTGTTTTTTTTATAATTAGTTACGGATTAAGTAATCAAATGCACCTAAAGCTGCGTTTGCACCTGAACCCATAGAGATGATGATTTGTTTGTACGGATTATTTGTACAGTCACCTGCAGCAAACACTCCTGGTACGTTTGTAGCGCCGTGCTTATCTGTTACGATTTCACCGCGAGCGCGTTCAACAGTTTCACCTAACCAGTCTGTGTTTGGCACAAGACCGATTTGAACGAATACACCTTGTAATTCAACGTGATGAACTTCTTCAGTTTCACGATCGATGTAAGAAATACCGTTTACTTTGTCAGTACCAGTAATTTCTTTTGTTTGAACGTTTTTCAGAACAGTTACGTTTGGTAAGCTGTTAAGACGCTCTTGTAATACAGCATCAGCTTTTAATTCTGGCATGAATTCAAGAACAGTTACGTGCTTAACAATACCTGCTAAGTCGATAGCTGCTTCAATACCAGAGTTACCGCCGCCAATAACTGCTACATCTTTTCCAATGAATAATGGACCGTCACAGTGTGGGCAGTATGCTACACCTTTATTTTTGAACTCAGCTTCACCTGGTACGCCAACATTACGCCAGCGAGCACCTGTTGAAACGATTACGCTCTTACTTTTCAGAATAGCGCCGTTTTCAAGTTCCACTTCAATAAGTTCTTTTTTCTCTAAACGTTTCGCACGTTGTAGATTCATTACATCGATGTCGTATTCTTTTACGTGCTCTTCAAGGCTTGCTACTAGCTTAGGACCTTCAGTGCGTTTTACGCTGATGAAGTTCTCAATACCCATAGTATCCATTACTTGACCACCGAAGCGCTCAGCAACGATACCAGTGCGGATGCCTTTACGTGCTGCATAAATTGCTGCACTTGCGCCAGCTGGGCCGCCACCAACAACAAGAACATCGTATGGATCTTTATCAGAAAGCTCTGATGCATCTGGACCGTTACCCATTTTAGCTAAAATTTCTTCAAGTGTCATACGACCGCTTCCGAAAGATTCGCCGTTTAGGTACACAGTTGGTACTGCCATGATGTCTTTGCTTTCTACTTCCTCTTTGAATGCAGCGCCATCAATCATAGTATGTGTAATACCAGAGTTTAGAACGCTCATTACGTTAAGAGCTTGTACAACATCAGGACAGTTATGACAACTTAGGCTGATATAAGATTCAAAATGATATTCGCCTTGAATGTTTTTAATTTGATCGATTAATTTTTGTTCAACTTTTGGAGCACGTCCACTCACTTGTAGTAAAGCTAACACTAATGAAGTAAATTCGTGTCCTAATGGAATACCAGCGAATACAACACCAGTGTCTTCGCCAGGGCGATTTACGCTAAAGCTTGGTGTTCTCTCTAGTTCAACTTTTTCTACTGTAATCTTAGATGACATAGTAGCTAATTCGTCTACTAGAGATAACATATCTTTAGATACGTTATCGTCTCCTGCGCTTACTTTAAGTAAAATATCGTTCTCCATTAACTGAAGGTATTGGGATAGTTGTGTTTTTATATCTGCATCTAGTATCATTTTGATCGAACTCCTTAGATTTTGCCTACAAGGTCAAGGCTTGGTTTAAGTGTTGCAGAACCCTCTTGCCATTTAGCTGGGCAAACTTCACCTGGGTTGTTACGTACGTATTGAGCTGCTTTAATTTTGTTAACAAGAATGCTTGCGTCACGGCCGATACCGTCAGCATTGATTTCCATAGATTGGATAACGCCGTCTGGATCGATGATGAAAGTACCACGAGCAGCAAGACCTTCTTCTTCCATTAAAACGTTGAAGTTTGTAGTGATTGTGCGAGTTGGGTCACCAATCATAATGTATTCGATTTTGCCGATAGTTTCTGAGCTATCATGCCATGCTTTGTGAGTGAAGTGAGTGTCTGTAGATACAGAGTATACTTCAACGCCTAACTCTTTAAGAGTTGCATATTGGTTTTGTAAGTCTTCAAGTTCAGTTGGGCAAACGAATGTGAAGTCTGCTGGGTAGAAACAAACTACACTCCATTTTCCTTTTAAACTTTCGTCAGTAACTTGGATAAATTCTCCATTATGGTAAGCATTAGCTTTAAACGGTTTTACTTCTGTGCCGATTAATAACATGTTAAAATTCCTCCTAAATGTTGGTTTTGAGCATCAAAAAATAGTTTGCTCATAAAATATATTTTTTAATTAACTATAATAATTCTAATTCGATATTAATTATCATATAGAAGTGGTTATTTTGTCAAGAGAATAAACCAACTTTATACCAATTTAATTAATATTTATTCTCAATTAAGGCTGTTAGGGAATGGAAAGGTAATTTTCATGTCATAAATTTTCAATGAGTGTTTGAAAGAGTAGTATGTATGTTAGAGATATGGTGTAAGTATAAGTTCTTCGGAAGGAAATATTTCTTAGAAGTTTTGGATTTGAAAAGGAACTGCTTATTTCTATTTTACAAAGAATTGTGCGATAAATAAAATAAAATGAATTGGAATCTTTGTGAACAATTTTTGTCATCTCAAATATATAATTAAGAAGTATATTGCAATGATAATTAGAAACATTGACTCAAGGTACTAACAAGATATAATAAAACCTAGATATACCTTTCAAAAAGAAGAATATATATTATAGGATAAAACATTTCATCTATTACTTTTTACAGCTTTTAGAAAACGCTTACAATTAGTGTGGAGGGGAAACCATGTCTAAGTTCACGAAGTATTTTTTAATGGAAGCTACAGATGTGATTGCATATGTGCAAGAGAAATTACCTAAGTTTAAACATGCAAAGGGGTTAAAGTGTAAAGAAATAGGTGATGGCAATTTAAATTATGTGTTCCGCGTTTGGGATGAAAAGGATAATATTTCCGTCATTGTAAAGCAAGCTGGGGATACAGCACGTATTTCAGATGAGTTTAAGTTATCGACGAATCGTATTCGTATAGAATCAGATGTTTTACAGTTAGAGGAAGAGTTAGCGTCTGGACTTGTTCCGAAGGTGTATTTATTTGATAGTGTGATGAATTGCTGCGCGATGGAAGATTTATCAGATCATACAATATTACGTACAGCACTTATAAATCATCAAATATTTCCGAGGCTTGCTGAGGATTTAACGACCTTTATGGTAAATACACTTTTATTAACATCGGATGTTGTAATGAATCATAAAGAGAAGAAGGAACTCGTGAAGAATTATATAAATCCTGAGTTATGTGAGATTACAGAAGACCTCGTATACTCTGAACCATTTACAAATCATCATAAGCGTAATGAGTTATTTCCGTTAAATGATGGATGGATTAGAGAGCATATTTATAATGATAAAGAGCTTCGTATGGAAGTAGCAAAGCTTAAATTTTCTTTTATGACGAATACACAGGCATTGATTCATGGTGATTTGCATACTGGTTCTGTTTTTGTGAAAAATGATTCCACAAAGGTTATTGATCCTGAGTTTGCTTTTTATGGACCTATGGGATATGACGTTGGGAATGTAATGGCGAATTTAATGTTTGCTTGGGTGAATGCAGATGCGACCATGTCGTCTGGAGCTGAGAAGGATACGTATATGGATTGGTTACAATCTACAATGGTAGAGTTAATTGATCTATTTAAGAAGAAGTTTTTAGATGCTTGGAATATTCATGTGACAGAGGTTATGGCGAAGGAAGAAGGTTTTAACGAAATCTATTTACAATCTGTATTAGAGGATACAGCTGCAGTGACGGGTCTTGAGTTAATTCGGCGTATTGTTGGTCTGGCGAAGGTAAAGGATATTACTTGTATTAAGAATGATGTAGCGCGTGCTAGAGCGGAGCGAATTTGCCTTCAGGCCGCGAAAAAATTTATTTTACAAGCGAATCAATATAAAACAGGTAGCAACTTTGTAGAAACGTTACAAAAACAGTCCATGCATAGTGCGAAGTAAGGGGAGAAGATGATGGCAGAGCAATTAATACCAATTCAGTGGAAAGATGATGCTTTAGTGTTATTGGATCAAACGGTATTACCGAACGAAGTAGTCTATGAATCTTTTAAAACGGCTGAAAGTGTATGGGATGCAATTCAAGTAATGAAAGTACGAGGAGCACCAGCAATAGGTGTTTCAGCAGCTTATGGTGTGTATTTAGGGGTAAAGGAAGTTACTATAAGTACGATGGAAGAGTTTATAGAGGAAGTAAAAAAAGTATGTGCGTACTTAGCGACATCAAGACCAACGGCAGTAAATCTATTTTGGGCGCTTGAAAGGATGGAAAGTATAGCGGAAGAGAATGCTCACTTATCAATCTCGCAGTTGAAAGATAGATTATTAGAAGAAGCAAAAGAGATTCATAGAGAAGATGAAGAAATTAACCGTCAAATTGGAGAACATGCATTAACAGTATTCCATGATGGCATGGGAGTATTAACGCATTGTAATGCAGGTGCTTTAGCGACGACTAAGTATGGTACTGCGACAGCCCCAATGTACTTAGCGAAAGAAAAAGGATGGGACTTAAAAATCTATTCGGATGAAACACGCCCTAGATTACAAGGTTCAACGTTAACAGCATTAGAACTGCAGCGAGCGGGGATTGATGTAACAGTCATTACGGATAATATGGCAGCTATGGTCATGTCACAAGGGAAGATTGATGCGGTAATCGTTGGTTGTGACCGTGTAGCAGCAAACGGTGATGTAGCAAATAAAATTGGAACATTAGGTGTATCTATTTTAGCTAAATACTACAACATTCCATTTTATGTAGCAGCACCAACGCCGACAATTGACTTAAAAACACCGACAGGAAAAGAAATTCCGATCGAAGAAAGAGATGCTTCTGAGGTGATTAATCGTTTCGGACAATATTCTGCTCCGAAAGAAAGTAAAGTATATAATCCAGCATTTGATGTTACGCCACATGAAAATGTAACAGCGATTATTACGGAAAAAGGGATTGTAAAGGCACCATTTACGGAAAACTTAAAAAAGCTATTTCAATAAGTAGATAGATCTAAAAAGTCAGTCATCATAAGCTTCATACTTAGGGGGATGTATATGTTATTACAAAAAGAAAGAGAAGAAATTGTAGCGTACGGAAAGAAAATGATTTCTAGCGGTTTAACAAAGGGGACAGGCGGTAACATTAGTATTTTTAATCGTGAACAAGGTCTTGTTGCGATTAGCCCAAGTGGTTTAGAGTATTATGAAACAAAGCCTGAAGATGTAGTTATATTAAACTTAGATGGTGAAGTGGTAGAAGGAGAGAGAAAACCATCAAGTGAATTAGATATGCATCTTATTTACTATAGAAATCGTGAAGACATAAATGCGCTTGTGCATACACACTCTCCTTATGCGAAGACGATCGCATCATTAGGATGGGAGCTTCCTGCTGTGTCATATTTAATTGCTTTTGCAGGCCCAAATGTTCGCTGTGCGCCATATGAAACATTTGGTACGAAACAATTAGCAGAGGCTGCTTTTGAAGGCATGATTGATCGACGTGCTGTGTTACTTGCGAATCACGGTTTAATTGCTGGGGCAAATAATATAAAAATGGCGTTTACTATTGCAGAAGAGATTGAGTTTTGTGCACAAATTTATTATCAAACGAAAAGCATCGGAGAACCGAAGTTACTGCCAGAAGAAGAGATGGAGAATTTGGCGAAGAAGTTTGAAGGGTATGGGCAGCAGTAAAATGAAAACACCCTCAAGAAAAAATCTTGAGGGTGTTTCTTTATACTTTCTTAAGCAACAAATACATAAAGTAAGGTGCACCAATTAAAGCAACGACAATACCTGCTGGAATACCGCTAGGTTCGACGATATTTCGCCCGATTGTGTCTGCTAGTAGTAATAACCATCCGCCAATTAAAACGGTGATAGGCATGAATATTTGATGCCTTGGTCCTACTAAAGATTTTGCGATGTGCGGAGCCATTAGTCCGATAAAGCTAATTCCTCCTGTTACGGAAACTGCTGCAGCTGCTAGCGCAACGGCTGCAATTAATAAGTATCTTCGTTCTTTTTCAATTTCAATTCCAACGCCGATTGCGACCGGTTCATTTAATGCTAGAATGTTTAATCGATTTGCTTTGTAGAAGACAAATGGGATTAATACGATTAGCCATGGAAGCATTGCTAAAACAAATGTCCAGTCATCTCCCCAAATGTTTCCAGCTATCCATTTTGCAATAAAGTCGACTTTCATACGATCTGCTGATGAAATAAGAACGATCATTGCTCCAGATAGTGCAAATGAAAATCCGATACCAGTTAATGTTAATCGAATTGGCTGAAGTCCTGTTGATTTACTATATGAAAATACGTAAATTAGAACAGCAGTAAGGAAAGCACCGATAAACCCAACAACTGGTAGTAAGTAAAGAAATGAACCTACGTCAATTGGAAAATATAAAAAGAAGATGGAAACAGCCACACCAGCTCCAGCGTTGATTCCAAGAATACCAGGTTCAGCTAAATCGTTACGTGTAATACCTTGCAGGATAGCACCAGATAAAGCGAGCGCCATACCAGCTAATAATGTAATGACAATTCTAGGTAGTCGTAAAGAATATAAAACAAACTCCTCTTTAAATGTACCTTGTCCCATTAGTGTTGGGAGTAATCGATCATAAGATAAAGATGCTGAACCGAGCCCCATTCCAACTACAATGGTTGTAATGGTCAGTATAAGTAAAGCGAGTATGATAATACGTTGTTTTCTTAGAATAGATTGCATCATGAGAAAGTTCTTCCTCCTTTACGTACGATGAATAGGAAGAATGGTAATCCTACAATAGCGACAATTGCCGCAACTGGCGTTTCGTACGGAGCGTTAATGGTACGCCCGATTGTATCGGCAAGTAACATAAAGGATGCACCAGCAATTGCTGACATCGGTATAACAAAGCGGTAATCGGGACCGACAATAGGACGTACCATATGAGGCACCATTAATCCGATAAATGCCATGTTTCCGACAAGCGCTACAGACGCACCAGCAAGTAAGATAATAATGATAAATAAAATTGTTTTAATGACGACAATTTTTTGACCAAGTCCAATAGCAACTTCTTCACTGAAACTAAGGACTGTCAATTTTTTTGCAAGTAAGATAGCGATAAATATACTGATTGAAATAACGGGGATAATAATTTTTAATTGGCTCCAAGTCGTTCCAATTACTCCCCCGGCAGTCCAAAGTGATACCTCTTGTGAAATTTTGAAGTAAATGCCCACGCCCTCTGAAATTGCGAGTAGAAATGCTGAAACAGCAGCACCAGCTAATACAATTCGAAGGGGAGAAAGCCCACCTTTTTTCACCATGCCAACCCCGAATACCATAATAGCGCCAATTGCAGCACCGATAAAGCAAGCTAACGTTAAGTACAGATAGCTGATGGAAGGGTTGAAAGCAAGTGTTAGTGCAAGTGCAGCATTTGCGCCACCAGTTAAGCCGAGTAATCCAGGATCAGCAAGAGGGTTTCGTGTTAATCCTTGCATAATTGCACCAGAAACAGCAAGTCCAGCTCCAACAAATATGGCAGCAACTTCACGTGGTAAACGTATTTCACGAATAATAGATATTTTGTCTCCTTTAGCGGAGGAAGTAAGTGCTAACCATACATCTTTTATAGAAGTATCTGCAGCACCTAATACCATTGCAACCATAAAAATAAGGAAGAATGCAATTATGCTTAAAATGAGTTTGTATGTAAAAGCCATGGAATGTGGAGTGCCGTGATCTTTTGTCATTCGTTTCACATCTTTTCTGTTTATAGAATAAAGGAAGAGGAATTCTTAAATTAAGAATTCCTCATGTTTGTATTATTGACCAAGAAAGCTTTTCTTGAAGAAGTCTAGTTGGAAATCTAATGTAAGTGGATCATTGAAATAGAATTCCATCATGTTGGCTTCATATACGCGATTATTTTTTACTGCTGGAATGTTTTTATATGATTCTGTCTCTTGGAATGAGTTATCAGTATCTTTGTTTTTACTTACGATTAAGTAATCCCCAGCAAACTCAGGTAATACCTCAGTAGATAATGCGTAGTAACCTTCTTTTAATGCTTTTTCTTTTACTTTTTCAGGCATTTTTAATTTCATTTCTTGGTACAGAATTTCTGTTCCACGGCCCCAGTTATCGCCGTATACATAAAGCTGTTTGTTGAAGTTTTCTACAACAGAAACTGTTGCATCTTCACCGATTTTTGCTTTAATTTCTTTACCAGCTGCATCTGCACGTTTCTTGAAATCATCTACCCAAGTTTTTGCTTCTTTTTCTTTGTTTAATAATTTACCGATTTCAATATGTTGTGTTAAGTAATCAACTTTTCCGTAAGTGTATGTTACGGTAGGAGCAATTTTCTTTAACTTATCGATATTTTTAACATTTGATAAACCAATGATTAAATCTGGATTTAGTTCAGCGATTTTTTCAATATTTTCGTCTGATACTTCAGCGACATCTTTAAGTTTGCTATCAAAACGTGGGTTTTGTTTAGACCATGAATCTACCCCAACAAGGTTTACGCCTAATGACATTACGTTACCAGCGAATGATGATAAAACAACAACGCGTTGTGGATTGGCGGGAACTTCTACTTTACCATTTTCAGATTGGTATGTAATTGTTTCTGATTTACTACCTTTTTCATCGTTCTTTTTGTCTGTAGAGCCATTGCTACAAGCACTCATAGCAAGAACGAAAAGAACTGTTAGTGAAATAAATAACTTTTTCATCGTCTTTCTCCTTTAAATAGATGGTATGTGTATACAATAATTTGTTTAACTTTGATTCTTTTGGAAGATTAGCGGTAATACAAAATGCTTATTAAAAATCTTGAATGTGAGATTTCAAATAGTATTTACCATATTGATGAAAGAAAATATAACCCCAAAATTTCTAATTATTAACAAATTGATAATGATTATCACTATTGATTCTTTAAATAATATAATTTTATATAAGTGTATTGTCAATAGTAATTTTGATTGTAAATTTAGCGGAAACAGGTTATATTTTATTGAGAATGATAATCAACAACTAGTAGCTGAGGAGTGGCACGGATGAATCGAGAAGAATTGTTTGATGTAACTGTGATAGGTGGAGGACCTGCAGGGCTTTATTCAGCTTTTTATAGTGGACTCAGAGAGATGAAAACGAAAATAATAGAATTTCAACCACAGTTAGGTGGTAAAATACACGTTTATCCAGAGAAGATGATTTGGGATATAGGAGGGCTATTGCCAGTTACAGGTGATAAATTAATTGAACAACTTGTACAGCAAGGGCTAACATTTCAACCAGAAGTTGTTTTAAATACAAAAGTAGAATCAATTATTCGGAATCAAGATGGTACTTTTACATTAAAAACAAGCAATGGAGAAGAACATTTTTCAAGAACAGTTATTGTTGCAACTGGAAGTGGTATATTGAAACCGCAAAAGTTATCAATTGAAGGTGCTGAGCGATTTGAAGTATCGAATTTAAATTATACAGTTAAATCTTTGAAACGTTTCAAAGGTAAAACAGTCATTATTTCTGGCGGAGGAAATTCTGCCGTGGATTGGGCAAATGAATTAGAACCAATCGCAAAACAAGTGTATTTAACATATAGAAAAGAAGAATTATCTGGTCATGAAGCCCAAGTGAAACAATTGCTGAACAGCTCAGCGGAGTGTTTCTTTAATACATCGATTACAAAATTAATTGCTGGTGATAATCATGAGGCAATTGAACACGTAGAATTAACGAATCATGAGACGGGTGAAGTTTCTCATTTACCTATTGATGAAGTGATTATTAATCATGGATATGAACGTGACATTACATTATTAGAAAATAGTGAGTTAGATGTTGCAATTATTGATAATTATTATATTGCAGGGAATGCAAATAGTGAGTCCTCAGTAGATGGATTATATGCCGCTGGAGACATTTTAAAGCATGACGGAAAATTACATTTAATTGCAGGAGCATTCCAAGATGCTGGAAATGCTGTGAATAAAGCGAAACAATTTATTCAACCAGATGCAAGTGAATACGGAATGGTTTCTTCTCATAATGAAGTATTTAAGAAGAGAAATCGTGAATTGATTAAGCAGATGATGAAATAATAAAGGAACAAGTATACCCCCATTTACTTCTCTATTCGAATGACGAGAGATGTAAATGGGGGTTTTCCTGTTTACTATATTTTCAATCATTATAATGACACCGGTTTCATCAGTTCATATGACATGAACATTTTATTTGCAAATCATTCTAGAAAATAATGAATCTATGCTTTATTTAAGCAGAGCAGTAGTAAATTATGCTGTCCCTTTCGCTCGTTCGTTAGGAAATGGCATATTTAGTATAGAAGCAATGTATTGTTTTCCTTGTTTTCGAGCTAATGATTCTAATATTTGACGGACGCGTTTTGTAAGATGGCCTTGTTCTTTTATAGCTTCACAATATGTGTCGTAGAAAGCATATTTAGCCCAAAGGAAATCATCTTGTTGGAATAAGAAATGATTTTTGTACCATTCACCAATTGTATGATAACAATTGTTTTCGTGTATTGCTACGCTTTGAGAAAGAATACGATCAGATAAAGATGTAGTTAAATGAGAAATTGTGTTTTCTGTTTCAGCTTGTAATGTTTTTTCTAACATTGTAATGATGTGACGAGTAGCCATATGTTAACTCTCCTTTGTGTAAATGGGTAATACCATTCTATATTTAAAAAAATACTTACTATACTATTATACAATATATGGAATGCATCCACCTGCTTTTTAAACTGCATTTACAAAATCTTTTTAAGTTGTTTACAAAAATAAAGTAAAGTAAGATACAGTATATATGAAAAAATAATAAAGGAATGAATACATTGTATATAACAATAGAAGAGGCTGCGGAGTATTTGAATTTACCAAAATCGTATGTTGAAGAGTTAATTCAGCAAAAGAAAGTTCGTGCGCTATTCGATGGAGAGCAATATTTGTTAAATAAAGAACAATTCAATACACATTTAGAACAAATGGAGAAATATAAGCAATTAGTGGAAGAAATATTAAGTGAACCAATTCCAGAAGATATGGATGTTAAAGACGAAGACTAAACTTAGGGAAATCCCGTATGAAGATATGCAGAAATGTACCTTCATACGGGATTTTTTTGTATAAAAAATCATTGGAATCTCGTGATCTAGTTGAATAGAAGAGAATTTTGTAGGTATTAGTACTACATGTTAAAAGCATATTTTTTATAGCGGGGACAAACATAGAGAACATAACCTGTACAGATACATATACTATCAGTGCAAAAGCTTATAAATTAATGGAAGGGGTTTTCTCGTGAGTTTATTTGATTGGGATTTTTTAGAGAGTTTAATTGGATCTTATGTAAGAGTAAACAGAGGTGGACCAGAATCTCAAAAAGGAACAATAGTATCAATAGGTGCGGACTACTTCGTATTACAGAATGAAAAAGGAGAACACCATTACTATCAGCTTGGCCATCTGAAAAGTATTACAAAAAATACGAAAGATGGTGGAATAGGTGATTTTGAATGGTCGGAAGAGGATATTGCAGAAGACTTTGAAACGTTACTTCAAGGCTTCAAATACCGCTGGGTGAAAATTAATCGTGGTGGTCCAGAGAAAATTGAAGGTATTTTACAAGATGTTTCTAGCGATTATGTAACGTTAATTATAAAAGAAGAAGTTGTATTAATTGCACTATCTCATATTAAAAGTGTTAATTATAATGCACCAGGAAGTGGAGAGAGCGATGAGAGTAGTGATGAGAAAAGTAATGAAAACAGCAATAATTCAAGTCGAGCTCGCGCACAAAGACAATCAAGTAGAGGTAGATAATACAGAAAGGAGGGTATGAATTTGAAGAGTGTAGTATGCTGTGATCAAATCAAAGGTTTAGTAGGTGAGAATGTAAAAGTAAATCTTCGCGGACCGGAAAGTCGAGTAGGTGTACTGTCGGTGTTAGGAAAAGATTACCTTGCACTACAATTACCTCATGGAGAAGTAGTGTATTATCAGCTGAAACATGTGAAGAGTCTAGTCAGGAAAGTAAAAGAAGCGCAAGGAGACTATGGTTCATGTTTCTGCTCTGATGAAGATACTTTTTTAGATGTATTAAATGACTTGAAGTATACGTGGATAAAGATTAATCGTGGTGGACCAGAGAGTGTAGAGGGTTTATTAGGTGATATACATGATAGAAGTATTACACTAGTAAACGGTGATGAAGTCATTTATGTAATTAATTCTCATATTAAGAGTGTGAGTCAAATAGTTAAGAACAAAAAGAATGAAGAAGAATAATGTTTAATAAATAAGAGGGGCATTATGGTTGAAATTGAAGAACGATTTCATATATCACTGCAATTATTTCGCGATATATGAAAAGGAATTTCTTACTATAAAAAAACAGAAAAGTGCCCCTGATTATTTTTTGGAAATAGAATGGAGAAAATTGCATTTTCATAGAAAGGAGGATATAGATGAATGAGTTAAACAAAAGTATTGGAGAAAATATATACGTTAAATTAATCGGTGAAAAAAGATTTAAAGGTGTATTAATTGATGTAGGAAATGATATTGTAGTTCTTTACAATGGACAAGACTATGTATATATATCTTTATACCATGTCCAATATTATAAGTTTTTGAGAGGGCATGATGAAGAGATATTAAAACCAGATGTGGACTCTGTAATTAAGAGAGAATCACCTTCAATTTCTTTGAGGAAAGTATTAAGCACATCTAAAGGGATTTTCACAGAAATTTATGTGGCAGGAAATGCTCCAATACACGGTTATGTTACAAGTGTAATGAACGATTATATTGTTTTTTATAGCCCGGTTTATAAAACAGTATATATATCTTTAAGGCATTTGAAATGGTTAATTCCGTATAAAGAAAACCAAGTGCCTTATTCCCTCAATAAAAATGAACTCCCCGTAAATCCATTAAATATTACGTTAGCTCGAACGTTTGAAGAACAACTTATTAAAATGGCTGGGAAAATTATGGTTTTTGATTTAGGTGAGGAATATAACAAAATCGGAAAGATGGCGAAAATTGATGAAGGACATATTGAAATATTAAAAGCACGTGACGCAAAAATGTACGTGAACATTCAACATGTGAAATCTGTCCATTGTCCGTAGGCTAGTTTAAAGGGCTGGCTTTTTCTTTTATATATGCGGAAGAAAAGGTCGAGCCTATTTGTTTACCGTTATTTTGATATGAGGGGGAAAGTGAATTGAATATATAAGTATGTTCCTGTTTTTACTTATAAAGAGGTAATCATGTACTAAATTATAAAAAAGATATACGAGCTACCTTTTGTTGTATTCAATCCACTTTTTGAGGAAGTGCTGCTCAACTAATTTATTAAAGGGGTTTTATTTGTGGAGCAGTTTCCAAATTCGTTTTCGATTACGTTGCTTGGCAGTGCTGGTGGAGCAGCAAAAGCAGTGTTAGCAATTTTAAATCAGGTGATAGTAAATGAAAAAGATCCAATTTATGAATCGATAAAGAATGTTAAATTTCATTTAGTTGATATAAAACAAAAAGATAAAAGTTATTATGATGAGTTGTTTCCAAATTTGAAAGAGCAATTGTTTTTATATGAAATAAATCTTCAAGATGTAGTCAAATTTAAACAACATTTAAAAGAAAAAAGAACGAAGGTTGTTATTGATGTTTCAGGTGCAGATACAATTAGGGTACTGAGCTGTTGTAATGAACTTGGAATTTGTTACATTAATTCAGCTTTGGAAAATGAGGCAGTAGATCAAGACGATAGTTTACTCGGTTTTCAGCTTACGGAAAGATATACGAGGTTTGAGAAGGAGAAAGAAAAATTCACAAATACAAAAGCGATTATAGGTTCAGGTATGAATCCGGGGGTTGTTCAATGGATGGTTGTTGAACTCATGAAAGAACGGCCAAATGAAAAGCCACGAGCATGCTATATTGTAGAACACGATACGTCGTTTTTGAATGATACAGCGCTTATAAAGCCACATACACTTTACGCTTCATGGGCAGTAGAGCGATTTTTAGATGAAGCGATATGGAGTTATCCGATGTATATGAGTCATCATCGTCCTCTTTACTTTTATGAGGATGTATATGCTTCGGAGTATAAAGTGAAGTTAGGAGAAAAAGAGTTTTATGGTTGTTTAATGCCACATGAGGAAGTTTTAATTTTAGGGAAAACCTTCAATATGGAAGTGGGTTTTCTTTACCGAATTAATGAGTATACAACTAATTTAATTAGACAGAACTTAGATAAGGTAGAAGATTTATGGAATTGGAATCGTAAAGTATTTAATCCAGCTGAAGAACAGGTTGCTGGAGAGGATTTGGTTGGTGTGCTACTCGTTTATGAAAATAGTGAAACATATATGTATAACGTGATGAATAGCAGCCAAGTTTTTCAAAAATATAAAACGAATGCAACTTACTTCCAAGTAGGGTGCGGAATTTATGCAGGTTTGTGCAGTTTACTTTTAGATCCCTTTGGACAAGGTGCTTATTACGTTGAGGAGTTATTATTAAATACGGAAAGTAAGTACGGCGAATATTTAAATTTATATATGAAGGATTTTGTAATAGGGCATAATAATTTTACTGATGGATTGCTACATGATAGGGTAAGATGGATATAGGTGGTGACTAAAAAGGAAGGAGATTTCTCCTTCCTTTTTAGTATTATAAGGTTACATATTGCTCTGAAAGCAATTTCATACTTATAATTTAAGAAGATAACAATGGAAATATTTTTTTGTATCGAGTAAGAGGAGTTTTTATATGAACAAATACAAGAGCTTGATTTATGAAGAAAGAAAAGCTTTAAAGGTATTTATATTATTATTCTATATTATATTCTTTTTATATGACGCTATATATTATTTTGCATATCCCGCTATGAATATTAATGGAACAACGGTAGGGTGGCCAAAAGGCAGCCTTGGGATAGGTATATATATATTTGTAATATCATTATTTCCTATTTCGATATATCTTCTAAAAAAAGGCTATGTATATTCTATAAAATATTTATTTTTATTTGGGTACATGTTTATCGATCTTATTAATAATTTAATGATTTATTTGCGAACGGATAGGGCTTTTGAACAGGGTAGTATGGTAGAAATCTTATTAATTTTATTTGCACCGGTTTTCGTGAACAGAAAATATTTTTATTTAGTTTCCTTTAGTGTAATTGGAAAGTACGTATTTTTTACATTAATATTAAAAGACTTAACGGTTGTGATTCCGCTTGTTTTATGCATCTTCTTCTTCATTATTTCACATTCTTTGTTAAAACGATTTCAGTCTTATGTGAGAACCGTTTTTGAAATGATGAACAATATGAAAGAGGCGGAAAATTTAGCTGTTATTGGTACAATGTCTACAACAATTGCTCATGAAATTCGAAATCCATTAACAGCTTTAAAAGGGTTTACGCAAATGCAAAAAGAAAGAAACCCTGCTGATACGATGAGCTATGATATTATGTTACAAGAAATTGAAAGAATTAACGGATTTGTTAGTGAATTGATGTTATTAGGAAAACCAAAACCAATTAATTATGAATGGTGTAATATACGAGAAATCCTTTTATATGTTGTGCAGTTAATGGAAAGTTATGCGGCTCAATATAAAGTGAAACTCCACTTGCAAGTAGATGGAAATTTACCCGATATAAATGGCGATGATAAGCAATTGAAACAAGTATTGTTAAACATTATCAAAAATGGAATCGAATCGATGCCAGAAGGTGGAGACATTCATATTTGTGTATTCAAAAAAGCTGGAGATAAATTGTGTATTTCTGTCGAAGATCAAGGTTTTGGTATAGCGAATGAGAAAATAGAAAAAATCGGAAAGGCATTCTATACAACAAAGGAGAATGGTACAGGTCTTGGGTTAATGATTACATATAAAATTATTGAAGAACATCAAGGGAGTATGGTAATTCAAAGTAGTATGGGCGTAGGAACGAAAGTGGAAATCTATTTACCAACAGTGTAGTGCATTAGAAGAAATTATTTTTCAGAAAAGTGCTCTTGTTGTGTAAATATAAACATTTTATAAAATGTTTCAAGAAGGGTTTTTTTTATAAAACACTTCGTTTATAATGGAGGAAAATATCGACATGAGATTGGTTACTCATGTAACGGTTTGGTAGTGTTAGGAAAAGAAAAGAAGGGGTGCCCGCGCATCCTTTTTTCTATGCAGATATTATGAAAGAGGTGGTATTATGGAATTAACATTAAATTCGACTGTATGTTTACACACGGTTCAATTTCGAAAAGAGCAAAAGAATTATATTGTAAAAGATACAATTACAGGAGAAAAATATGAAATGCCGCCACTTTGGATTGATGCACTGGCGATGATGCGTGACGGTTTTTCATTGGGAGAAATTGAGGAGAAATTAAAAGAAGAGTATCCGGCTGAAGAAGTAAATATGTTAGTATTTACGAGGCAACTATTAGAGCTAGAACTTGTTGAAATGGTAGATGGAGAAGAGATAGCTTGTACAAAGAAGAAAGAAAAAGATTATTTAGCTTGGGTACGCCCTCGTGTGGAACAATTATTTCTTAATTTAAATAAAAAATATAGAAGCAAAGGTCAGTAATGATCTTTGCTTTTTTTGTGCAATACAAAATAGGTATTCACCCAAATAAAGTTGCTTGCATATTGTAGCTTATGTAAATAGAATGCTGCGAAGGAGTGAGTGCAGTGACAGGGAATGTATTGAATTATTATGCTGGTGGCAATACAGCTAGAGGATTTCATAATTTATACGAAGAGAATTTAAAAGGGCTAGACAGGTTATTTATTTTAAAGGGTGGTCCAGGAACGGGCAAATCTTCTTTAATTAAGGTAATAGGTCGTGAATGGCTTGAAAAAGGATATGATATTGAATTTTTACATTGTTCTTCAGATAATAAGTCAGTCGATGGTGTGATTATCCCGGAATTAAAAGTCGGAATTGTTGATGGAACATCACCACATGCTATTGAACCGAAAATGCCAGGGGTTGTCGAAGAGTATATTAATTTAGGTGTTGCTTGGGATTCGGATAAATTAAGAAAGCAGAAGCTTGAAATTGAACGATTTGTATCAGAAGCGAGCAGGGCTTTTCAAGCTGCTTACGGTTGCTTTAAAGAGGCACTCGTTATACATGATGAGTGGGAGAAAATATATATTGATAACATTGATTTTGATAAAGCAAATGAACTAACAGATCAGCTAATTCAGAAATTATTTGCAGATAAAAGCGGGAAACAATCGATTGTGAAACATCGTTTTTTAGGAGCTGCTACACCGAAAGGAGCAGTTGATTTTGTTCCTAATTTAACAGAAGGATTACCGCATCGTTATTTTATAAAAGGACGCCCAGGCTCTGGAAAATCAACAATGCTCAAAAAATTAGCTAAGGTAGCAGAAGAAAAAGGGCTTGATGTTGAAGTATATCATTGCGGATTTGACCCGAATAGTCTTGATATGGTTATTGTAAGGGAATTAGGGTTTGCAATTTTTGATAGCACGGCACCGCATGAATACTTTCCAAGCCGTGAGGGAGATGAGATTATCGATATGTATGATCTCATTGTTGCACCAGGTACAGATGAGAAGTATGCGAAGGAAATTCGCAGTGTTTCTATTCAATATAAAGAGAAGATGAATGAGGCGATGTCTTTCTTAGCAAAGGCAAAATCAGTTCGTGATAAATTAGAACGAATTTATATTGCCGCTATGGATTTTTCGAAAGTGGATGCATATAAAGAGGAGATTCAAAAAGAGTTTGAACGTATCGCGGCTACTGTAATTGAAAAGAAAAAATAAGCGTTTTGTTAGGCTGTCGGAAATTTTCTGACAGCTATTTTATTGTGTAGTAAAATGGTCGTATACTTGTCGAATTTCCAGGGAAATGATCAAAAAATGGGGAGGGTATGAAATGAGAGAGAAAATAGAATTGGAATTAGAAAGAATTGAAAAAGAGAATGATGTGAGAATCTTATTTGCCGTGGAATCAGGAAGCCGTGCTTGGGGATTTCCATCGAAGGATAGCGATTATGATGTTAGGTTTGTTTATATACATCCTGTAGAATGGTATTTATCCATTCATGATAAAAGAGATGTAATTGAGTATCCGATCAGTGATGATTTAGATATAAGTGGTTGGGATATTAAA
This sequence comes from Bacillus cereus group sp. BfR-BA-01383, assembly GCF_022663495.1. NCBI lineage: Bacteria > Bacillati > Bacillota > Bacilli > Caryophanales > Bacillaceae > Bacillus > Bacillus cereus group sp. BfR-BA-01383. The sequence continues at coordinate 61,333 of NZ_JAKUFP010000017.1, read as the reverse complement.
AAGGCATTGCAACTATTTGCAAAGTCAAATCCAGCTTTACTTGAGTGGATTCGATCACCAATTTTTTATTCGAAAAACTCTAATTTTCCAGAACAGCTTCAGCAAATGAGTGAAAAGCATTTTGATCCAAAAGCAACGATATATCATTACTTACATATGGCGTCAAAAAATTATCGTGAATTTTTACAAGGTGAGAATGTAAAGTTGAAAAAGTACTTTTATGTATTACGTCCTATTTTAGCTTGTAAATGGTTAGAGGAGAAGTCGACTTTGCCTCCTGTAGAATTTGATCGATTGATTACAGAATTGGCGTTAGAACGTAGCGTATTAGATGAAATTGAAAAGTTGTTAGTAAAGAAAAAAGCAGGTACTGAATTAGATCTTGGATTGAAAATTAAGGTGTTAAATCAATTTTTAGAAGAACAAATTGATTACTATCAGCAATATGTGAAGGGAATTGAAAAGGGAGTAGCGATTAATATTGACAGTTTGGATACATTATTTCGAAATATGTTGTTTGAAGTATACAAAAAAGAGCACAAGTAAGTTTGTGCTCTTTTTTATTTTGTAGAAATAAAGAAAACAGATATCGCTGCGATAAGACATGCAAAGGAGAATAAGTGAAAATTCCATGCTAAGTCATATTGCATTTGCTACTCGTTATCAACTCGCTTTAATGGTTGATCTGCTGGACCTTCCATAACGTCTCCATCAATTGAAAAACGAGATCCGTGGCAAGGGCAATCCCACGTACAATCACCGTTATTCCATTCAACTTCACAGCCGAGGTGGGTACAAGTTGTATCGACGATATGTAATTTTCCTTCTTTGTCTTTATAAGCACCTGCTCGTTTACCATTGACATGTACAACAGATCCCTCTCCAACTTCAAGATCTTCTGGTTTACGTAATGCAGTTTCAATTTTTCCTTCAATTAAATGTTTCGCGACATCAATGTTCTGCGTAAGGAATGTTTTTATATCTGGATTTGCATGAAAGCGTGATGGTGCAAACAGCTCTTTATATGGACTGTGGACTTTTAGAATGGAATCTTTCAGTAAATGAGCCGCGGCAGTTCCAGTTGTCATTCCCCATTTGCGATACCCAGTTGCAACAAATATATTTGGATTTCCTTCGTTAATATGTCCGATATAAGGGAGCTTGTCTAGAGTAATCAAATCTTGCGCTGACCATCTATAGGGAACTTCATCTACTCCAAAAGTTGTTTCAGCAAAAGAATATAGTGCTTCATAGTGAAGCATCGTATTTATTCCTTGTCCTGTTTTATGACTTTCTCCGCCAATTAAAATTAATTTTTCTCCGTTACTTGTTATAGAGCGTAAGGAGCGTTTTGGATCATCGATACTTAAATACATCCCACCTGGATAATCCGTTTTTGCTTTTATTGCAAGAGCATAGGAGCGTTCTGCGTACATTCGCGTAAAGAAAAAGCTATTAGCATCATAAAAAGGGAAATGTGAACAAGAGACAACATATTCGCAAGTGATACGATGGTCACCCTTTGTAATGACTTGTGGATAATCTCCTTTCTCCACATCCATAGCTGTTGTTTGTTCATAAACTTTGCCGCCCATCTCTACAAACTTTTCTAAAAGTGTTTTCAAATAAAGGAGGGGATGGAATTGTGCCTGATTTTTCATTACAAGTGCAGATTGTACTGGAATCGGAATTGACAGAGATTGAACATAGTCACAAGGTATATTTAGTTTTTGATAGGCTTCATATTCTTTCGATAAATTTCTTAATCCATTATTAGTAGTTGTATATAAATACGAATCTTCATTTGAGAAATTACAGTCGATTTTATATGCTTGCACAGTTTCATTTATGAATTGTAGAGCGTGACTATTTGATTCATAGTAAAGCCCGGCCTTTTCCAGGCCGAAATGATTTATTAATTCATCATAAATAAGATCATGTTGTGCTGTTACTTTCGCCGTTGTATGTCCAGTCGTTCCGTTTAAAATAAGGCCAGAATCAATTAACACAACGTCGATGCCTTCTTTCGCTAGTAAATAGGCAGTGGTTATACCTGTAATACCAGCACCGATAACAGCAACTTTTGTTTTTATATTTTCGGATAAACGGGGGAAAGTAGGAAACTGAGTAGATTCAATCCAATAAGATAATGGCAATTGTGGGAATGGATCACTTGTCATAATGGAAACCTCCTGATTTAGAACAATTTTCTTTTTAATATTCCCATATTATATGGAATTCATGTGAGTTGTTTTAGTAGCATTCTGTTTTTGTTGATAAAAAGAAAAAGTTATTTCAATATAATTATTTTTGTAGGTAGTATGGCGGGATGAGTTTTGTATGAAACTAACTTCAGATGATTTTAGTTGTTAACTATACAGAGAATTCTTGAATAAGATACAGTCTTTGTTGCTAGAATATATTTGTCTATATATTTGATAAAACCTTGTGAAATCCATGCTTTTTCTTTAGTGGAATAAAGTATAATTATAAAAATATAACCAACTTTTATTACTAGGTCATAAAAGTTGTTGACAATATAGAAAGTCTATTGTTATGATTCATCATGTGGAAAGGTTGATAGAGAGTAAAAAGAGAAATGTTTTTCATTGATAATAAAAGCGAAAAAATAAGTGACGATAGAGTGAGTATATTTTCCTTATGATAAATGCTTTTTGGAGCACTGAGTAAAATCAATCTGGAAGCAAGAATTACTATATGCAAGTTGCGCAGGGCGCGGCATAAGAAAGGGGCAAAAGGATGAAGGAGCTTCATACGTTTGGGTGGTATGCAGCGCGTGTATCACCACATTTGCCGAAAAAAGCATTTAAACCAGTTCCGACTCGTTTATTTGGTGGACTGGCTTATTTACTGGTGGCATTGGCTGGTTTAATAACGATTGGGGTATTTGAATTGAATGTGTGGGCAAACCTAGGAATTGCAATTGTTCTTGGATTATGTTTTGCTTCACTTGGATTTTTAGGGCATGAAATTTTACATGGAACAGTTGTAAGAAAGGCATGGCTTCGTGACTTCTTAGGTGCGATTGCATTTATGCCGTTATCAACAGGTCCGAAACTTTGGAGAAAGTGGCATAATGCAACGCATCATGTTCATACACAGCATGAAGAAAATGATCCAGATGCATGGCCAACACTTGAGAAACTTAAAAAGAGTAAGTTTTTGAGTTGGGTATATCGTATGCCTCTTCATGTGCGTTCATTCTTTAGTTTTCTGTCACTAACAATTCAATTTACTTTACATTCGACTCGAATGTTCTTTCATTTTATAAAGGAATTTAAGTCATCCAATCAAAAATCTGTATGGCTGCAACTTCTTTTGCCTTGGACAGTTTGGATTAGTTTATTATTTATTATGGGACCTGCAAAATGGTTATTTGCATACGTGATTCCGTTGTTAATTGCTAACTTTATTGTAATGGCATATATCGCAACAAATCACCGCTTAAATCCAATTGTTCCAGTAAATGATCCTTTAGCAAACTGTTTATCAGTAACAGTGCCGCGCTGGGTAGATGTTTTACATTTCAATTTCTCATACCATACGGAACATCATCTGTTTCCAGCTATGAGTTCTAAATACTATCCTTTAGTAAAAGAGAAAATTAAAGAAATGTGGCCGGAACGTTATCACGAAATGCCGATGACAAAAGCATTGGGAGCACTTTGGAATACACCACGTGTGTATTATCAAGGAAGTGAATTAGTTGATCCGCATAGAGAGCATTTTTACGGTTCTTTAGGAAATGGACTAGATCCTCATAATATTTCATATCGTGAGGAACATATAGAGGAAAAAGAGACTATTAAAAAAGTAAATCAATAATAGATATATTTTACGATGAAAAAGCAAGCTCTAAGAGAGCTTGCTTTTTGTTATAAAGAGACTTCTTTCTTGTTCTTTGTCTTGATATGGATGGAGTTATTTTCTTTTCGCTGTAGTCGTTTTTCTAGAAGGCTAACAAGATAAGTAAAGAGAAGAACTAGTGCAAGATAATATACACCAACAATGATATATGTATCTAATTGTTGGAAGTTACCTGCGGCAATGGATAAACCTGATCCCCATAATTCAGACATTCCTACATAAGCAACGAGTGAAGAATCTTTTAATCCAATGATAAACTGATTCCCTAGAGGAGGAAGAGATAGACGAAATGCTTGTGGTAATATAATTCGGCGCATAGCTAAAGGGTAGGGCATACCTAAAGAGCGAGCTGCTTCCAATTGTCCTCGGTCAACGGATTGAATGGATCCACGAAAAATTTCAGTAATATATGCACCGTTATGAATTGCTAAAGCGATTGCCCCTGCCCAAAAAGGGGTGAAAACAATAACAGATGTAATACCGAAATAGAGAATTGCGATTTGAACAATTAAAGGTGTACCACGAATAATGGCGATATAGACATGAGCAATACTATTTAAAACCTTATTGTTAGAGATGCGAAAGAAAGCGAATAGTAATCCAATTAATGAACCGAGTACTAGGGAGGTTAATGTTAATTGTAATGTGACAATAGTAGCCTTTAAGAGTGTGGGATAGGTAGAGATAAAAATTTCAAACATGTGCTTCACCTCATAATTGTATGGATTTTAGTAGAGAATGAAATGCCCCACATAAAATGAAACTTTTATCAGCGGGGCACGGTTTATGAAATCTTTGAATAGATAACTTACTTCGTTTTTTCCTCTTCTCCAAGAATATTACGACCAAACCATTTTTTACTGATCTTTTCATACGTACCATCTTTAATGATTTCATCTAAAGCTTTATTTACTTTCTCAACCATTTCTTTATCATCCTTACGAATGGCAATTCCCATTTCATCAAGGTTTAATGGTTTACCGGCTTCTTTTATATTTGATTTACCTTCTTTCATCATTCGAAGACCAACCATTTGATCAGTGATTACTGCATCAACACGTCCAGGCTCTAAGTCCATAAGTGCAGTAATATCACTATCATATTCTGTAATTTGATCTGTATATTTTGCAACAAGGTCTTTAAAGGTACTTGCCTTTACAACTCCTATTTTTTTACCTTTTAAGTCCTCTGGAGAGGAGATAGACGTATTCTTTTTGGCTACAAAAATTTGTGCACCAGAGCGATAATATGGATTTGAGAAATTCACGGCTTTTAAGCGCTCCTCCGTAATAGCCATACTACCTAATATCACATCATACTTTTTCGATTGCAGACCTTGAATTAATGTTTCCCAGGGGTTTGTAACAGGAACTGGCTTCATTCCCATTTTTTTCGCAAGAGCGTCACCTATTTCTACATCAAAACCGACAAGTTTTCCGTCATTTTCTTTATAGTTAAAAGGTTTGTATAAACCACTCATCGCATAACGAAATTCTTTTTCACCATTTGATGAAGTGGTAGCGCTTTCCTTACTACAGGCTCCTAGTATGAAGGATGTACATAGCGTAATACTCGCAACAATGGTTAATAGTTTTCTTTTCATAAAACCCCTCCTATATATGGATCATACGGATTGTTTTCAATATGTTACGGAGATATTCTATTTGGATAATTAGTTGTGTCCCGTATGAATGCATTTCTTTACGTTTGAAACAGAAGTTACATTATAAAACGTTACGTAAAAATTGTTTTGCTCGTTCATGTGATGGAGCTGAGAAGAATTGTTCGGGAGGAGCATCCTCCACAATTTTCCCGTCATCCATAAAGATGACGCGGTCAGCTACATCTCTTGCGAAATTCATTTCATGAGTAACAATAACCATTGTCATTCCTTCTTCAGCAAGTTCTTTCATAACTTGCAATACTTCTCCAACAAGTTCAGGATCTAAAGCTGAGGTAGGTTCATCAAATAGCATAATTTTAGGATTCATAGCAAGAGCTCGAGCGATTGCAATACGCTGTTTTTGGCCACCTGAAAGGAGGTGAGGAGTTACATCCGCCTTATCTTGTAGGCCGACCTTTTGCAAAAGCTGATTCCCGATATCTTTTGCATTTGCTGTTTCTAATTTTTTTACGTGAATAGGTGCTTCTATGATGTTTTCTAGTGAGGTCATATGAGGAAAGAGGTTAAAGTGCTGAAAAACCATACCGACATTTTCACGGACTTTGTTTAAATTTGAATGCTTTGGATCAATTCGCTCACCTTGTAAGTGAATTTCACCTTCATCGTACATTTCTAAAAAGTTAAGACAACGAAGTAATGTACTTTTTCCGGAACCACTGGCACCAATTAAAACAACAACTTCTTTTTCTTTTACTTCTAAATCAATTCCTTTTAAAACATCGAGTGAGCCAAATGATTTTACTAGATTTCGAACCTGAATCATACAAAACCCCCAGTCAAAAATATATTTTACAAATGTTGCCCCTTATTTCTGTTATTAGTCATAAATTGTCAAAATCCTTTATTTTTTTCGGGATTCAGTTATTACATAAGGAAATCTTAATGTATAATTTAAATGAGAAACCACCTAATTTAGGTGGTTTCTCATTTGCTTATAAGTTTTTAATTTTAAATAAAACAATGTAATTAATATGTAAATAAAAATCGATATATCTTTCTATAAAGAAAATATGGATAATAATATATAGGTAGTATGTATATTACTTATGAGGAGGAATGAGAAATGGAAAAGGAGAAGAAAACTTTTTCCTTTGGCTTACGTACACAACTTATGCTATTCACTACAGTTTTAGCTTTCATTACATATTCAACAAGTATATTTTTTATTTACGTGATATACGATTAATTTCAAATTTATGTAAGTCAAACGGTATATAATATTATCATTATGTTATTAGGTGTAGTATGGTCTGGAATTTTAGCATATGGAGCAGCCGTATTTTTAATTAAACCGCTTCGAAAGTTAGAGGAGGCGGCAAGGAAAGCGGCTGAGGGTGATATTCGTGAAGATGTTCCATTGCCGAAGACAGATGATGAAATTAGATCTTTAAGTGTTGCATTTAATATGATGCTAGGAAATTTAAGAGGCATGGTAAAAAATATTGATACAACATTTTCGTATACAAATAATCAAGTGCAGCAAATTAGAAAACAAACAGGAGAAGCAACGAAGCAAGCACAAGGTGTATCTGAGACACTTGCAGAGATTTCTTCTGGTGCTGAGCAATCAGCAGCTTCAATCCAGGCGATTGTTTCTGCCGTTGATACAACAACTTCTATTGCGAGTGAAGTAGAAGAAAAAGCAAAACAGTCTGATGAGTTGTCTTCAGAAATGGTCCAAGCTTTAGGGCAAAGTACTCGTGTCTTTACTTCTTTAATTCAAGGTATTCAAACATTGGCGAAAGAAAATGAAGATTCAATGCAAAATGTACAGAAGTTAGAAGAAAGAATGAAACAAGTAGAACATATTGTGTCCGTTGTGAGTGAGATTGCTAGCCAAACTAATTTATTAGCACTAAATGCTTCTATTGAGGCAGCTCGTGCAGGGGAACTTGGAAGAGGGTTTGCAGTTGTTGCGGAGGAAGTACGTAAATTGGCTGATGAAAGTGATCATTCTGCAAGAAACATATCGCAGTTATTACGGAATATGCAAGATGAAGTGCAACAAGTCGCGTTGAAAATGACGGAGCAAGTAAAGCCAGCTAAAGAAGAGGCGAAACGCGGAGAAGCTACAGAACTAATTTTAAAAGAAATGTCATCAAGTATTATGGAAGTCGCCGATGCAACTCAGCAAATTAGTAGTTATATGAATGAACAAGTGAGTCATATTCATCAAACAGGAGCACAAACAAAGGCTGTAGCGGCAATTGCTGAGGAAACATCAGCTGGTTCACAAGAAGTGGCACGTGTGACGCTGCAACAATCCGAAAATATGATGGCAATCGATCAATTATTAAAGGATTTAGAGAAGCAATCAGCCGATTTAAAACAAACAATTGAGCGATTTTCAATGTAAAAGGGAAGAACAGTATTCTGTTCTTCCTTTTTACGTATGAAAAGGGGGAATGCTTTGTTGAAAATGAAAAACATTGCATGGATCGTAAGCTGTTTTCACCTTACGTAGCCTTTGAAAATTAGAACCATAATAACTAGTTTGCCAATTTTTTATGTCGATATCGGGCCAATTGACATAGTCACCTAGTGTATAAGGATCTAAGCTTTCTCGTAAATCTTTAACCCAGCGTATATTTTTATTTTCTTCATCGTCGCATTTCCAAGAAGTAATATATTCTTGCGCAATAATCGCTTTACGATGGAAATAAGCTGTTTCATTCGGAAGAATATTTTCCACAGCACCTACGAGTGATTGATGCCAAATACTCGCATCTTTATTTGGTGCATGAGAAAGAAAGTGCTGCATAATTTGAATACCTTTCAGGGGAATAGGTTTATATACGTAGGAACCAGAGCGCTTGAAATTTTCAGGGATATTACCGCTATTAAAAAATTGAACAGCCTCTATATAAGGAACTTCATCTATAAAGAGAGAGGGATTACCAGTTTCAAGAAGAGGAGATAATAGAGGATAGAGTTCAGAAAGAGGACCAACAAACTCACCTTTTACTTCGATTTTATTGCGTTGCTTTGCGAATAATTCAATTGATGAAGTGAGGCGTTCATCTATATAAGGTGCCCAGTTTTGCCAAGCTTGAAATGCAGCGATAAAATCTTTCCATTCCCATGTAAGTGAGAAAATGGATACGTTTTTTATAGGATGGACTCGAAAAGTTAAAGAAGTAACAATTCCGAAGTTTCCACCACCACCGCCACGGCACGCCCAAAACAAGTTAGGGTTTTCTTGTTCGTTTGCACGAATGAGTTTTGCGCCAAATTTACCGCATGCTTGTACCATTTCAACTTCTACTAATTGATCACATGTTAATCCAAATAAGCGTGAAAGCATACCGATGCCACCGCCGAGTGTTAACCCAACAATTCCAACGCTTGCACTTGTGCCAGCTGGTATTGTAACACCATAATTCCAAAGTTCTTTATAAACAATGCCAAGATTTGCACCAGCTTCAATTGTTGCTGTTAATTTATCTGTATTAACAGTAATACGATGCATTTCACTCACATCAATAATAAGTCCTCTATTTAAAAGAGAAAAATTTTCATAGCTATGACGTCTGCTTCTTAAGCGAAATGGTATATGGCGTTCGCGTGCCCATTTTAAGGCGTTACAGACATCATTTTTATTTTGGCAAAAAACAATAATACAAGGGAGTTTTGGAATACTTAAATTTAAATTCATTCGGGCTACGTCGTATTCCGGATCTGAGGGGACAACGATACGACCTGTTAATTTTGTTTGTTTCAATTTAGCACTCCTTTCTAAAATAATTAGAGCTTTGTATTAATGTATGAGAAGCGTATGTAACGTGCGTGGACAAGAGCGGGTGCAGAATGAGATTTCCTTTTGTGAGAAATAAATAAAGCATAAGAATAAGGAATCTACATAGAGTTCAATGAAAACAGTTGCAAACTATTCATATTTTGTTATGATAGTGTTACGAAAACGTTTGCATAAATTTCCGATGGGATGCAAAAGGAGAGAATGACTATGAATAAGACATGGTGGAAAGAAGCAGTTGCTTATCAAATTTATCCACGAAGCTTTATGGATTCAAATGGTGATGGTATTGGAGATTTACAAGGTATTATTGCAAAGCTGGATTATTTAAAAGATTTAGGTATAGATGTAATTTGGATTTGTCCAATGTATAAGTCGCCTAATGATGATAATGGTTATGATATTAGTGATTATCAAGATATTATGGATGAGTTTGGTACAATGGCAGATTTTGATGCTTTACTAGATGAAGTTCATAAACGTGATATGAAGCTTATTATTGATTTAGTTATTAATCATACGAGTGATGAACATCCATGGTTTATTGAATCTCGTTCATCTAAAGACAATCCGAAGCGTGATTGGTATATTTGGCATGATGGTAAAGACGGCGTAGAACCAAACAACTGGGAAAGTATTTTTAATGGTTCGGCATGGGAATATGATGAAGTAACAGAACAATATTATTTACATTTATTCTCACGCAAACAACCAGATTTAAATTGGGAGAATAAAGAAGTTCGTGAAGTGTTATACGATACAGTTAACTGGTGGCTTGATAAGGGGATTGATGGTTTCCGTGTTGATGCAATCAGCCATATTAAAAAAGAAGACGGCTTAGAGGATATGCCAAATCCAAAAGAATTAAAATATGTACCATCTTTTGATAAGCATATGAATGTGAATGGTATTCAACCTTTATTAGAAGAGTTAAAAGAAAATACATTTTCTAAGTATGATATTATGACTGTTGGCGAAGCAAACGGCGTTAAGATTGAAGATGCTGAGCTTTGGGTTGGGGAAGAACAAGGTAAATTCAATATGGTATTCCAGTTTGAGCATTTAAGCTTATGGGATGCAGAAAAGAAGAAAGATCTTGATGTTGTAGGATTGAAAAAGGTATTAACGAAATGGCAAAAAGGATTAGAAAATAAAGGATGGAATGCTTTATACATCGAGAATCACGATAAGCCACGTATCGTTTCAACGTGGGGAGATGATAAACAATTTTGGCGTGAAAGTGCAACAGCTCTAGGAGCGATGTATTTCTTTATGCACGGTACACCGTTTATTTATCAAGGACAAGAAATTGGTATGACAAATGTTCAATTCCCAAATATTGAAGATTATGATGATGTAGCAATTAAAAACCTATATCGCGAGAAAATTGCAGAAGGAGTATCACATCAAGATATGATGGAAATTATATGGGCTTCTTGTCGTGATAATTCACGTACACCTATGCAGTGGAACGATGAGATGAATGCTGGCTTCACAACAGGTGCACCTTGGTTTGGCATGAATCCAAACTACAAAGAAATTAATGTTGAAAAGCAGAAAAATGAAGAGAACTCGATTTTCAATTTCTACAAGAAAATGATTGCCTTGAAAAAAGAGCATGATGTATTAAATTATGGTACGTATGATTTACTTTTAGAAGACGATCCACAAATTTATGCGTATACACGTACGTTACAGGATGAAAAAGTCATTGTAATTAGCAATATTTCAAAAGAGGAAGCTGTGTATAATGAGTGTTCATTCGCACTAGAACGCAAACGTTTGCTTTTAAATAACTATGGAGTTGCGGAACATGAACAAGTAACTTCAATTACGTTAAAACCTTATGAAACAAGGGTTTATCGCATTTCATAATAAAAAAGGATGCTCCTGGAGCATCTTTTTTTATTAAAAAAAATAAATTTCTATTGCAATGTGAAAACGCTTTTATTAAAATAGATTTATGAAAACGGTTGCGCAATAAAAAAATAGGGATATGAGGAATCGGTTTCATAAGAGAAACAGAAATTATAATTTAAATCATTATGTTGTTATAAATAAAGGGGAGGAAGAACAGATGAAAATTACGTCTTTTGATTTTTGGCAAAAGTTCGGGAAGGCATTATTAGTTGTTGTGGCTGTAATGCCAGCAGCGGGCTTAATGATTTCCATCGGTAAGTTAATTGGGATGTCTGCTGGGGATATTAACGCAGTTCATACAATTGCTCGCGTAATGGAAGACATCGGTTGGGCGATTATTACGAATCTACACATTTTATTCGCAGTAGCAATTGGGGGATCTTGGGCGAAGGATCGTGCAGGTGGTGCATTTGCAGCACTATTAGCATTCGTCTTAACAAACCGAATTACAGGAGCTATATTTGGCGTAAACGCTCAAATGTTAGCGGATTCAAAAGCGACAGTTTCTTCAGTATTAGCAGGAGATTTACTTGTAAAAGATTACTTTACTTCTGTACTTGGTGCACCAGCATTAAACATGGGAGTTTTCGTAGGTATTATCACAGGTTTCTTAGGAGCTACTTTATATAACAAATACTATAACTATAATAAACTGCCACAGGCATTAGCATTCTTTAATGGAAAACGATTCGTACCATTCGTTGTAATTGTTTGGTCTACAGTCACTGCCATTGTATTATCACTTTTATGGCCATTTATCCAAAGTGGATTAAATGAATTTGGTCGCTGGATTGCAGCATCTAAAGATAGTGCACCAGTTGTTGCGCCATTTGTATATGGAACATTAGAACGTTTATTATTACCATTTGGATTACATCATATGTTAACGATTCCGATGAATTATACTGAGCTTGGCGGAACGTATACGATGCTAACTGGCTCAAAAGTTGGACAAGTTGTAGCAGGACAAGATCCATTATGGCTTGCATGGATTACAGATTTAAATAACTTATTAGCAAGTGGAGATACGAAAGCATATAACGATTTATTAAATAATGTTGTACCAGCTCGCTTCAAAGCGGGACAAGTTATTGGTTCATCAGCAGCTTTAATGGGTATCGCATTCGCGATGTTCCGTAACGTAGATAAAGATAAGCGTGCAAAATATAAACCAATGTTCTTATCAGCTGCATTAGCAGTATTCTTAACAGGTGTAACAGAACCAATTGAATTCATGTTTATGTTTATTGCACCAGTATTATATGTTGTGTATGCAATTACAACAGGTCTTGCATTCGCATTAGCAGATTTAATTCATTTACGTGTTCATGCATTCGGATTTATTGAGTTAATTACTCGTACACCAATGATGGTTAACGCAGGTTTAACAAGAGATTTAATCAACTTTGTCATTGTTTCATTAGTGTTCTTCGGTCTTAACTTTACGTTATTCAATTTCTTAATTAAAAAATTCAATTTACCAACGCCAGGACGTGCAGGTAACTATATTGATAATGAAGATGAGTCATCAGAGGGAACAGGAAATGTACAAGATGGTTCATTAGCAACAAAAGTTATTGATTTATTAGGTGGAAAAGATAATATTGCTGACGTAGATGCTTGTATGACACGTTTACGTGTAACAGTAAAAGATTTAGATGTTGTTGCACCAGAAGCACAGTGGAAACAAAATGGTGCTTTAGGACTTATCGTAAAAGATAAAGGTGTACAAGCAGTATATGGTCCCAAAGCTGACGTATTAAAGTCAGACATTCAAGATATGTTAGGTGCGTAATAATATGAAATTGCTAACTTTAAATTGTCACTCTTGGCAAGAAGAGAATCAAATGGAAAAGATTAAATATCTTGCTAAAGTAATTCAAGAAGAAGAGTATGATGTAATCGCATTGCAAGAAGTTAGTCAGTTGATACAAGCTGAAAATGTATGCGGTAACAAGAAAGAAGATAATTTTGGACTTTTACTATTAGAAGAGTTAAAAGCGTTACAGGTAAAAGATTACAATATTACTTGGGATTTCTCTCATATTGGTTATGATGTGTACGAAGAAGGATTAGCGATTATAACAAAGCATAATATTATAAAAGAAGATACGTTCTTTGTATCAGAAAACAAAGATACAACGTATTGGAAAACACGCAAAATTGTAAGTGCAACAATTGCTTATAATGATAAAAATATAACATTTTATTCTTGCCATCTCGGCTGGTGGAATGATGAAGAAGAGTCATTCAAAGGTCAAGTCGATCGTTTGATGGAGCGTGTAAATAGCAATGAACTTTCCTTTTTAATGGGTGATTTTAATAATAATGCTCGTTTGGAAGGCGAGGGTTATGAGTATATGATGAAAAAAGGTTTGTATGACACATACGAACTAGCAATAGAGAAGGATGAAGGAACAACTGTCCAAGGTGAGATTGCTGGTTGGGATGAAAATAAACATAATTTGCGAATTGATCTAATATTGTGTAACCAAAGTAAAACCGTTCGTTCTTCAAAAATCATTTTTAATGGTACAAACCGAAATGTAATTTCAGATCATTTCGGTGTAGAAGTACAATTAGATATATAATAGAAGAAATCCTCACAGATAATAAAAAGCTGTGAGGATTTTTTTGATGAATACAAGTATTTCCAAGATAAAATACTTGTACTTTTTATGACATTTCCTATATATTTGTTATTACTGAATGTAAAACCGATTTGGTCATTTTGTATTCATATTTTCACTTACTTCGTTATATAATAAAGTAAGTGAAATATTTAATAGGGAAAATAGTGCATTTTCGTTTAATCCACGATGTAGAAAGTGATATAATTGCAAAATGTATGCATCATTTTCTAAAGAAGGAAAAATATATAATTAGGTGATAACTTATATGAAACAAATTTGGCGTATTTATAAGACAGACTTACGGAATGTAGCCAAACATTGGGCTGCAATTGTTATTGTGTTAGGTTTGATGATTCTACCATCGTTATATGCATGGTTTAACATTAAAGCCTCTTGGGATCCTTACGGGAATACGAAAGAAATCCAGATTGCAGTTTCTAACCAAGATGTTGGGTCAAATTTAAGAGGAAAAGATATTAACATTGGGAAAGAAATTGTAGATTCACTTAAGGAGGACAAAAATTTTGGGTGGAAGTTTGTCGATGAAAAGCAAGCAATTTATGGAGTAGAGCATGGGGATTATTCCGCAAGTATTACTATTCCAAAAGATTTTTCTGAAAAGATTACAACAGTCTTGGATGAAAATCCACAGAAACCGGAAATTGATTATTACGTAAATGAAAAGGTGAATGCCATTGCACCGAAGATTACAGCTAAAGGTGCATCGGGTCTTACAGAAGAGGTTAGTAAAAACTTTGTTAAAACAGCAAACGGTGAGATTTTTAAAATCTTCAATGACCTTGGAATTGATTTAGAAACAAACTTACCAAGTATTGAGAAGGTAAAGGATCTTGTATTTAAGTTAGAAGCGCAGTTCCCAGAAATGAATACACTTGTGGATAAGGCATTAGGTGATGCGACTCAAGCAGAAGACATTGTGAAAGTAGCACAAAAAGATCTACCTGTTGTAGAGAGTGTGATAAATGATGGGCAGGAAGCGTTGGCAAATTTAGACAAGTTCTTTGCGAATCAAGATCAAACGTTGAAAAATGCTCCAGCAACAATAAGAAATGATTTAGTAGTAGCAAAAGGTGTTATGGATAGTGCAGCTGCATTTACTGACTTCTTAATGAATCCGGGTGTAGACTTAAATATTCCTGATCTGAATGGATTACCCGAATTTCCAGCTAGACCAGATCTTTCTAAGCTGAATAGTGATGGTTATAAGAGCATAGCTCAAAATATTAATCAAACAGTAAATAATGTTTTAAGTTCATCACGTGCAGGAACAGCTTATGGAAAAAGTGTTTTAAATGGATTACAAAATGGGAAATTTGATCCAGAACAAGCAAAGAAAGATTTAAATGCTGTATCAGATCAATTGCAAGCTCGCACAGATGGCATTGCGTATCTTATTAATTTCTTTACTGAACTTCAGAAATCCGTGACGACTGATTTTGGTAAAAACTTTTTCCAAGGACGAGTGGATCACTTAACTAAGCTTAAAGACGGTATGGAAAATGCGAATAACGGAATTAAAGATGTTGTAAATGCTATTGGTGCAGGACAAGAAGTAAAGAAAGATGTAACAGATGTAGCTAATCAAAAATTAGATGCAGCAAATGCATTAATTGATCAAGCTGAAAAAGATTACAATGAAACATTTGTAGCAGATTATCAAAAAGCAGTTAGTACAGTAGATCAAGCTAAAGTTGATGCAAATACAGCATATGATAATGCAAAAGCAGATTATGATAAAGTTAAAAATAGTCTTGAAGGTGCAAAAGCAGATTTACAAAATACAGGTATTAATGGTTTAGATACAACGAAAGTAGCTTTAAACAGCTTAAATGGTCAATTCCAATCTGGAATCGGTTTAATTAATGATATGATCCCAGTTTTAGAAAGTACAAATAAGGTTTTAGCAGATGTGAATAGTGATAAAAACCTTAATAATGGAATTACAAAGTTAAATAAAGCGAAAAGTAGTTTACAAAAAGGTGTAGAGGCAACGAATAAGGGAATTACACTTATTAATAATGGGCAGAAGCCTACAAAAGATGTAATTGAAAGTATTAACGACGCTGCGAAAGGCGGATCAGCTCAATTAACAGATGTATTATCGACATATGATGCAGAAATTGTACCAGGCTTCAATACAGCAATTGCTCGTACAAAAGAGATGTCTAAAAATACAACTCAAATTTTAAATGATGCAAACAAAAAGCTTCCAGATGTTAAGAAGTTACTAGAAGATTCATCAAAAGGATTAGTAGACGGTAGAAAGAAATTAGCAGATATTAAAGCTGAAATGCCAGCTACTGAGCAAAAGATTAAAGAATTAGCAAATAAAATTCGTGATTTTGAATCAGAAGAGGATATAAAAGACATCATACGCTTATTGAAAAATGATGTTGAAAAGCAAAGTGATTACTTCGCAAATCCAGTAAATTTAAAAGAGAATAAATTATTTGCGATGCCGAACTACGGTTCAGCAATGTCACCATTCTATACAGTGCTTGCATTATGGGTAGGCGCACTATTAATGGTTTCATTATTAACGGTAGAAGTACATGAAGAGGGCGTTAATTATAAGAGCCATGAAGTATACTTTGGACGTTTATTAACATTCTTAACGATAGGTCTTTCACAGGCGTTTATCGTATCGATGGGGGATATATTCTTACTCGGTACGTACGTAGTCGATAAATTCTGGTTTGTGTTATTTAGTTTATTTATTGGGGGAGTCTTTGTTTGTATCGTGTACTCACTCGTTTCTATTTTCGGAAACGTTGGGAAATCGATGGCAATTATTTTACTTGTACTGCAAGTAGCAGGATCGGGCGGTACATTCCCAATTCAAATGACACCACCGTTCTTCCAAGCAATTTACCCGTTCTTACCATTCACATACGCAATTAGTGCAATTCGTGAAACAGTAGGTGGAATGCTTTGGGATATAGTAACTAGAGATTTACTCGTGCTAAGTGCTTTCGTAGTAATCATAGTTGTGGCTGCATTATTACTGAAAAAACCAATTAACAAATCAAGTGAAAAGTTTGTTGAGAACGCAAAAGGAAGTAAAATTATTCATTAAAAATAAAAGGTTCCTACCGATAGTGGTAGGAACCTTTTTGTTTAATCAAATTTTAATTTTTTTAACGCTTCTGCGAATGGGTTGTTTAATGGTTCTTCTTCTTTGTTCTGTTGTTTCATATATTTTTGAACGTCGCGTTTATCAGCTTTGTTTCCAGATTCTTTTTTACGTCTTTCTTGGAAGGTAGATAGTTTTTCACGATAGCCACATTTACATGCGAAAATTTGGCCAGCGCCTTCACCACGTAATTCTAATTTTTTCTTACATTGTGGACAGCGTGCGTTTGTAGTGCGGGATACATTTTTACGGTGACCACATTCACGATCTTGGCATACAAGCATTTTGCCTTTTTTACCGTTTACTTCTAACATCGGTTTGCCGCAGTCTGGACAAGACTTCGTTGAAATGTTGTCATGTTTATATTTTTTATCACTCGATTTAATTTCAGTAACAATTTCTTTCGTATAGTTTTTCATTTCTGTAATGAATACTTCTTTTTTTAATTTACCCTTTGCGATAGCCTCAAGTTTTTGTTCCCATTCACCAGTTAGTGTAGGAGATTTTAATTCTTCTGGTACTAAATCAAGTAACTGACGCCCTTTTGAAGTAATATGAATATCTTTACCACGTTTTTCAATTAAGAATGAATTGAATAGCTTGTCGATAATGTCAGCACGCGTTGCTACAGTACCTAATCCGCCAGTTGATTTTAACGTGTCAGCAAGTTGTTTGTTTTGCGTATCCATGTATTTTGTTGGGTTTTCCATCGCTGAAAGTAATGTTGCTTCATTAAAGCGTGCAGGTGCTTTCGTTTGACCTGATGTTTGGGCAATTAGTTTTACGTTTAATGTAGCGCCTTTTTCGATGCGAGGTAAGATTTGTTCTTTCACATCGTCTGCTGCATCGTCATCTTCAAATCGATTTGCATATACTTCTTTCCAACCCGAACTTAAAATTGTTTTGCCACGTGCGATGAACGTCTCGTCACCAATTTGCGTGCGTAGGGTTAGTTGTTCATATTCAAAGGCCGGGAATAAAACGGCTAAGAAACGTTTTACAACTAAATCATAAATTTTACGTTCTTTATCTGTGAAAGCTGAGAAATTCACATAGCTTTCCGTAGGGATAATCGCATGATGATCGCTTACTTTACTATCATCAACAAATGATTTATTAGATTTTACTGGTTTCTGTAATACTTTATGAGCTAAAGGACGGTATTCTCCTACTCCACATGCTTTTAAACGTTCTGAAAGTGTTCCGACGATATCAGATGAAATATAGCGTGAATCTGTACGAGGATACGTTAATACTTTATGTTGCTCATATAATTTTTGCATAATGTTTAAAGTTTCTTTTGCAGAGTAACCAAAAATTTTATTCGCATCGCGTTGTAATTCAGTTAAATCGTAAAGACCAGGAGCGAAGGATTTTTTCTGCTTTTTCTCAATTTCGACTACAGTCGCGTTTTGTTTATCGAGCTTTCTCACAATTGTATCGATCTTCTCTTTATTAAAGTTACGGCCATTTCCTTTTGCATCTTGCCAAGTCAATTTTAACTTGTCAGTTGTGTGAGCTTCGATACCGTAGTATGTTTGGGCTTTAAAGTTTTTAATTTCGTCTTCACGACTGGCAATGATAGCTACAGTAGGTGTCTGTACATGTATACTGTTTTTAGGGCGAAATTTAATATATTCTTTTAATAGTAATGATATCAATAATAATTTCACCCATGTACATTTTTATTTTGGGTATAAAAAGTAAATAAGCATAGTAATAGAACTTAGGGGAGGAAACTATGAGATTTGTTGTAAGGGAATTTGATGAAACTTCAAAAAATGGAGAAATATTCAGTAGTATTGGTATTGGAATTAAAGAAAATAGTTATCTAATATTTCCCTCACCTCTTTCAAATTTTATAAAAAGAGAATATAAAAATAAAGGAAAGTCTATTAATAGTCAAAGAAATGTAGCTTATGCAATAACAAGATTTTTAAATTATTTATATAAAAATAAAGATAGTTATCCTGAATTAATTATAGGTGGACTAAGCAGTTTAACTCTTCAACATGGAGCGGATTATATCTCCTATTTATCATTAAAAAGTAGAGCAGGGGAATTAAAGAGTGAATATGTAAAAACTGAGATGCAGTATCTAAACAAACTTTTCCATTGGTTGAAATCAGAAAACATAATTAACCAGGTCTTTAGTGTGAATTACCAGACTGTTCATTATGGTCGAAAAAGCCGGAAAATTGAGGTTGATATTTTTGAAAACACTAATGATTTAGATATTATTTTACCAATAAGAAATTCCATTCAAAATAATGTTATTAAAGACTTCGGTAAAAATAGAAATAGACTAATTATAGATTTTATTATGACAGCAAAGCGTATTGAACCATTAATGGCATTAGGTATAGCTTTACAATTCTTTGGAGGATTAAGACGTTCTGAGGTCATTAACTTAAAATGCTCTAGTTTAAAGTGGGCTAATAGTAACCTAATAATTGAGATTAGAGACAATCAAAACATCTTATTTGCAGATGCAATAAACAAGGCTGATATTCAAGTTAAATATCCAAGAGATCAAATATGTATTTGTCCTGAAATTATAAAGCCTCTGTATGAAGAACACCTAAAAATACTAACTAAATTAGCTAAAGGAACTTCCGAAGCACTTTTTATCTCAGCGAGGAATTTTAAAGCTTTAAGGGGCAAAAGATATTCAGCAAAAATTGATAAGATTAAACAACAGTTTTTAAATGACTTACTAGCAAAAAATCAAGTCGAAGATTATATACTGTTAACAAACAATAAATGGTCTACGCATATTGGCAGGGGTGTTTTCACGAACATATTAATAGATTTGGGCCTAACTCCTACCCAAATTGCATTAGCTAGAGGTGATAGAAGCTTACAGTCTGCATTAAGTTATGTAGATGAAAACACATTACTTAGTTCTATGAATTTAGCAATCAATAATTTTGACATATTAAAGGAAGTGTAAGATTTGCCTAATCATATGACATTAAAAGAGGTTTCAATCTACCTTAACTTATCAATACATCAAACTAGATTAGTTCTTAAAGAAGCCTTAATACAAAAAGTAGGTATTAATAATTCTAGAGAAATTATTTATGATACCAATCTTATAAATAATTTACGGGATATTCTTGAAAAACGCTATAAAGAAAATTGCTTAAATAAATATACTTCTAAAGAACTTATTAGGTTAGGATGTACTGGATACGATAGAAAAATTCTTAAGAGCGAACCTACTGAGCTTTTCGATAGATATAAGACTTTTAATGGAGCTTCTTATTTCTATGACAAAGTAAAAGTAAATGCATATTTAGCATCAAAAAACTGTGGTTCTGAATTATTATCACTTTCGCAAATAATGGAATTAGTGAGTTTTAAAACACCCCAACAACTTCAAAAAGCATTAAATGATTGCAATATTAAAGAAGTAAAAAGAGGATATAGCTCCTTCAAGTATTATAAGAAATCAGATATAAAGTCCTTTATTGACTTAGTTAAAAAAAGGTATTTATTTAATAAAGCCAATCGTTTGAGCACTCAGCAAGTGCAGGAACTAGGATTTAAAAAAAATAGTAGGATAGTACTTCAAAAGTTTAAGGCAGAACCTATTGATAGAATTAATGAGTATGCTGACGCTGGGGGAATCGCCTTTTATGATAAAACTGAAGTGGAGAGAAAGTTAAAATCCAGAAAACTCTTAACTCATACTATCTGCGAAAAAGATGCTAAAGAACATTTGGGATATAAAAATACTGAAAAGTTCAAAAAAATAATTCAGGAATATGACATTTCATTAACGTCAAATGGGAAATATGAAATTAATTATTATGACAAGTCCAATATAGATTCCTTAAAAAATGTTATAGATAAAAATTATGAACATAATCTTGAAACCAAAATAACCAGTGGTCAAATAAAAGCCTTAGGATATTCTAGAAAACTTATTCGTAAATTAACCCCTATTCGTACAAGGCCTATTGATAACGTATATAAGTTTGCGAACGCCGTTATTTTCTATGATAAGGAACAATTTCTCAATCTAAAGAAACAATATGGGGATCTAGCTGAAACTAATAATGTTTTAACTGAATATTATACTTCTAAACAATTGATGAAATTGCTCAATATACCAAATAATATTAATAGATATATGGCTAAATTTAAAATTTTCCCTATAAAAATCCCTTCATCACGTCAAAATTATTGGCACAAGGAAGAGATTGATGATCTTGTTAAAAGAAGAAATGATTTATATAACTACTACAATTCGAATTATTATTTAATTAGTGACGTGGAATATTTACTAGGATGTAACATAAGTAGGTTCTACAGTATTTGTTCAGATTTTAACATTCCTATTATTGCTGAAGAATTACCGATTGAGGTAAAGTTTAATAAATTCAATAAATCTCATTTAGCTTTTCCAAAGGATAAAATTGATAACATTTTTGCAAAAATCAATGATCAACAAAGGCAAAGTATTACTAATCATCAAACGACCAATATTTTGGAATCCAGTAATGATACACAACATAATTCCAACACCACCTCAGAAATAAAGAATTCACTTCAAGTGCTTGGGCATTTAGAAGATGAAAAAATCTTACAAATTTTAGAGGAAATAGCAAACTATTCAACGCCCTCTATCAATGACAAAATTAAAACCATAATTTCCGAAAAAGATTTAATAGTACAATTAGGTTATTCAAAGAAACAGTTTGATGAAAATAAAGAAAACTTTCGCATCTTAAAGTTGGAGCACGGAAATATTAATTATTATTTATTAGAGGATTGTTCTAATCTTTTAAAAAACTTATATGAAGAGCAAAACAATTTATTAAGTTTAAACTATACTTA
This sequence comes from Bacillus cereus group sp. BfR-BA-01383, assembly GCF_022663495.1. NCBI lineage: Bacteria > Bacillati > Bacillota > Bacilli > Caryophanales > Bacillaceae > Bacillus > Bacillus cereus group sp. BfR-BA-01383. The sequence goes on along the minus strand of NZ_JAKUFP010000017.1, from coordinate 39,455 downwards.
TGCTGAAGCAATTGCCAAAGTTCCTAGCACCGTAGTAAATAAAAGTAGAGAAAAATTTCAAATACCCCCTCATTTAAGATTTGGTCGCCTAAAAAAACTTAAATACGTATATCCTAAGAAAGTTATTGATAATTACTTAAAAGTATTAAAATTTTCCAATTCAATTGAACGATATAAAAATGAATTAGAATATAATACTCTCCCAGATAAAATCTTTTTAAAAGTAGTCAAAGAATTGGACTTGAATTTTCTGGATTTAGTTAAAGAGACAGAAACAGCATGGCATAATTTTGCTTCAAAAAAATTATTAAGTTCAAACGGAAATATTAAAACGATCAAGAAACTTTTTGTTCGATTTATTAAAATAACAGAATTACTACAGTCGACATTAATTTCAAAAGAAGTTATGGACATGACTTCTAATGAGATTAATTTCGTATTTTTAAACAATAAAGTTCCAGGTGCTTACAAAGAAACTTTATATAGTTTCTTTAACCACTTATTCTTAAAATTTTCCAATTGTAAGTACTTGGTTTCAAAGCTTAATAACCCCCATGTGGAAAAAAAAGAGCGTTTAGCAAACTCTAAACACAATAAGCAAATCTATTCGATTAATGAGTTTTTAACACTACTGGACTATGTTAAAGACATTCAACGTCATAAAGACAATGCTCTTTCTGAATATAAGACAAAACCAATGGGGAATTATGAATCCATTTGGTTATACGTAATGCTTCATTTAAATAACGGATGGAGAAGTACTGATTTTATTGAAAAGATACCTCGTATCCCCTTGTCTATCCCTGTGCAGGATTATAAATCATTTGAAAACTACAATTTAACCTTAGAAGAATCTACAAAAATCATCTGGGAATTAACATCGAACTTAATGAATGTTTATCATAACAAAAATGGTAAAAAGGCTTTTTTCTTTATTGCTGAAGATATGATTGTACCTGTAGCTAATGCTATCGTTTTATGTGAACTTAAGGCTCAATTAATAAATTCAAAAAGAAATAACTTGATTGATTTAGGTAATTCAAACGAATTGACTACTAGCATGCATGATAAATTTTTTAAAAATTTTCCTATAAAAGAATTTAAATTTAAATCGCTAATGGCTAACAGTACATTTATAACCTTTGTGGATTCAATCCTAAAACAAAAAACAAATCGTAATCCTTTGGAGATTACTAAATTCATTAGAAATCATGATTCTTTAGACACTACCAACAGGTATGTACATGTAAGTGAAGAACATCTAAACAAAATTAGTAAACAATTATTTGATAAAGGCTATTTTGGCTATACCTACGATTATTTAAAACAAATTGTTATTGGTGAATCTCAAAATTATTCTATTGAAAACAATGAAAAAAATCTATTAGCCACAGTTTTTGGAGATATATATAAAATAGAGAATTTTTCCATGGCATTAAATGCAATTGAAGAACAGAAAAAACCTTTATACGAGTTCGTTAAGCGTTTATCGGAAGAACAACAGAGAGAAGTATTAGATTTAATAGATATGAATCAATTGCCGGCCAAAGAATCCTTTTGGCAATGTATTCTTGGCGATTGTTTATATCTAGATAGAAAATGTAACAGTTGCCCATTTGCAATCCCACATTTCTATGTACTAACAAAGACTGTTCACAACCTAAATAATTTGATATCTAAATTAGAACAGATTAAAAACATTTCTTATAAAGGCGAAAGGATTAGATTAGCTAATTTATTATATAAAAACCTTTCCTTAATAAGTACTGCTAAAAAACAATTTGGAGAAAATGTACTAAGCTCATTTTTAGGTAAGGACTACTCAGATTTCTTAAATAACATACGCAGCTTAGATAGTATAAATGAAAATCTAACAATTGGAGGCAATTAATATGGAGAATGATCATAGCTTAGATTTTTCGTCTACCTCAACTCATTATAATGAGAGTCTCCGTGGTACTTTACAAGATAGGATAAACAGTCTTAAAGACATGGGTGTGGATCTTACAGCCGAAGCATCCAATAACAGATGGAATATTTATGATGAATATTTTTCACAAACACATTTTGTAGACTTTAGCTTCGATTCTTTTTCATCAAAGAAGTTTGATATTGACCAATTTATCTTGCTATTAAAATCTTGGTTTATTTTACTTTTAGAAGGTGGTAACAGTTTCCACCATTTAACAAAGAAAACAAGAAGAGCAAAGGCTGCATTGATCCTAAGTAAAGGATTTGATTTAGAAGCAATAGATGAATTTGAATTGAACTATTTTTCTAAAAATCTTAAACCTAGTTCTCTACAAACTAAAGCATCTGTATTATTAGAATTTCTAGATTTTTGCCAAGATCTGATAGTGCCAGAAGAGTATCTGGAACTAATTTTAAGATACTATCAGACACAGAAATCAGCAGCAATAAGAAAATTACCATCAAGCCAAGATGTTCTTAAATTTTCTTTAATAGTTGAAGTATACTTTTCTAATGAGGAAATTGATAAAGAATATTTGGACTACTATCCAATTTATTTATGGTGGAATTTAACAAATATTATCCCAATACGTATTAACGAATTTTGTAATTTGAAATTTGATTGTTTAAATTTTAATAAAGAAGGATATTTTTTATCTTTACCTCGAAGCAAAAATCTAAGGAATCGTAAAATGGCTTACGACAAAATTTTGGTTTCGGATAAAATTGCCAATTCAATCGAATTATATCAACAAAAAATATATTCTGTTAAACCATCTAAGACATTACTACAAACGTCTAGTACAGTTCGAAATATAAAGCCAGAAATATTTAATTACAGAAATTTCAGTAATTTGTTAGACAAATTTTATAGAGAAATTGTTTGTGGGAAGTATGGACTCAAATTATTAGAGAACAGTTCAGAGCCCTATACCGAATCACCTTACAATATCCATAGGAAAATAAGACCAAACGACACTCGCCATTTTGCATTTTTGAATTTAATGTTGCAAGGTTATCATCCGAGTGAGATTGCTAGATTAGGGGGACACAATTCTGTTTATTCTCAAATGACTTATCATAGCCACTTGGAATATTGGATTGATTCAGACCTAATAAAATTATTAACAAATCAAAAAAGACATTTAGGTGACCTTTCAAACGAATTTTTCAAAGAAATTATTTTCAAAAATGCGATGAATACCACTACGGAGGTTTCTGAAGTTGTTAAAATTCCATTAGAAATCGGTTATTGTACAGATCCCTTACAAGATTGTCCTGTAGATGAACACTATCTCTGTAAGCATTGGAGAATAACCTTAGATGATTACCAAAAACATTATGATAAACTACAAAACATCCTTGTTAATCAAGAGTCTGTTCTTAAATTATGCATCGATAAATTATTAGCACTTCATAAAACCGGTCTCATACATCATAAAAATGATGTATATGATGAAAAAAATTCGCAATTCAATTATCAATTAATTGAAAGTTCTAAGAAAGTAAAAGATGCATTATATCAATTAGCAAAACTAAAGGAAAGGTTTGAAATGTATGAAAAGTCGAGGGCGTAAGCCTAAAATATATCCTAAAGATATTCTTCTAAAGGTTATTGATGATTTCTTAAAAACTCAGGAAAATGTTCAAATTATACGGTATAAAGAAATATTCCTTTATGCACTAGAAAAATATAACAAAGGAATATTAGATTTTAAACTGAGTGAAGATTTTTGGAGAAAACCTGGTCGCCAAGGAAAATTGTTAGTTGATGAGATCAATAAAAAGAGGAGCGCTTTAATAGAAAATAATAAACAATACATTGAAATTATTTCAACAAATGATGTTATAAACAGATTATCACAAGACACTCCAGCTACTAAAAAGAAAATTATTAATCAACTGAAGGTAAATGAGTATGGCTATCGAAAAATATCTACTCGCTACAAGCAACTCAAAGAAAAGGAAGCTAAGATGACACAAGAGATAGTGGAACTTAAGGCTGAGATTGTAAATCTCAAGAACAATAATGAAATCTATCAAAATGTTCTTTTTCAATGGGCAAATTTATCAAGCGTTAAAGATCTTGATTTAATAAACTTAATTACAACTGGAAAAACTAGATCTGCTACAGTGGAACAACTATTTAAGGATATATTTAAAGAACAACCTAATAAGGCTATACTAGAGCTTAATACTGACAATAAAATTGATAATGTAGTAACAATAACGAAGACAAAAAATACACTTATCGAAGACTTAGACTTATAGTTTTCAGATCAAGTGGAAAAATAAAAAATATATTTAGCTTATAATTAAGAGAACCTTACTCAAATAGCATAGGTTCTCTTAATCTAAGTATGTCTTTGTATAGTATACTGCTTTTAAATTTCTCCTGTGTTTTGTGAAATAAATCCTTTAAGTAACGTATAAGTCTTCAACTTCTTTAATCAATTCATGAGGCATTATTTTTAGTACCCCACAAATAATAAATATCGTATTAATGCTAGGCTGTCTTTGCCCACGTTCTAGTAATCCAATAAAAGTTCTATCTAGGTCGCATTGTAACGCCAATTGTTCTTGGGAAAGACCAGCTAGTTTTCTGTGTTTTCTCAACACGGTACCAAAAGCTTTTGATATCTCCATAAGCTCACCTCTTAGTTAATTAACTAAGAAATTCACTAATTTAATCGACAGACTATAGTCATCATAAAAAGGTGATGCTACAATATTAATAAACATTTTTTGAAGGAGATTTTTTATGTCTAGTAAGAAATATGACGAAAGTTTTAAAAAGAAAATTGTTCAATTACATCTTGAAGGAAGGGCAACAACTGAACTGGGTAAGGAATATAAAGTATCACCCACCGCAATCTATTCTTGGATAAAAATATATGCTGATGAATCGGCTATTTCTTTTAAAGAATTCAGTGCTATTCAAAAAGAAAATAAACGTTTAAAACAGGAAGTAGAAATACTTAAACAAGCAATGACAATAATGACCTCAAAATAGAACTAATACTTATCCATATGTGGATTTGAAATAAAGTTTGATTAAAATACGGTATCATTTTTGTGAAAATATCGATAAATTACTATTTTTTGTTTATTTATATTCAATTAATAAAAAATCACTCTGTATATTTACAGAATGCATTTTGTAGTTTAATATAATACACAAGATGCACTTTGTTTATTAACAAAACGAATCGGAGATGATAAAAATGGAAAAAATGTTTAAAGTAGGAGATACACCAAAATATTTCACACAAAAGGGGCTTAATTCAGATTCTGAATTACTTCCTGATAAAGTCATTATTTACCGTTCCAATTCTAGGTTTAGCTCGAACTCTAATGCTGGGCCTGCAAGGTCGATGTTGGTAGAGGGAAAAGCGACTTCTTTTCCCGAGTCATTGAAGACGAAACTCAGGAATCTTCGGACTTTAGTTACAGCCAGAAAAAATTTTCACATTTATCATAATAGTGCAGAATTTATTGATGGATATTCTAGGTTTTGTTATGTTTATTTTGACGAGGATAAAGATAAAGTTTTTGTATCGGAATATCAAAAAAGAAGCCAAGGCAGTAAATATTCGAGCTTCTTCAAACTTTTAGAAGCTAAACTTATTCAAGCTAATTTTTCACCAACTTCAGAAGAGAAAACAATTTTTCATATCCCGATAGAACGCATCGATGAGTTTGTGGATATTGTAAATGATATTTCACAAGCTTACGATAATAACGAATTTGAACTATGTGTTGCGGGAACAGATTTCATTTACAGCTGTAATTGGTTTAATAAGGTTTACTATAGGGAAAAAATAGATGGTGTGCCAGAAGAATTAATGAGTGATCTCAAAGCCGTTGAAGCTTTTGATGCCTTAGTGAAAATTCAAGATTTAGGAACTGAAAATGGGGTTAAAATTAAAAAAGATGCTATTCGTAAGATCAAAGCCATTTTAAATTCCGTTTTATAAAGTAGAATCTGCATAAAAAAGCATGGTCCATACCCTTTTAGCAAAGGAATCAGGGCCATGCTTTTTTATTATTCTGCCTTCTGCGTTTAATTAAAATCAATCCTTTTCTCTTTAAATGAACTTTCAATTTTATAAAAAAGTTTAATCAAAACTCATTGAGAATTCTTCGATCGAAGAGAAGAAGCATCGCATCTTTTTTATAAATGTCATAAATTCCTTCAAAACATCAGGTCTTTCCTACAAACATCGTGACTTTATTTCAAATCCACACCATATTTCATGTATTAGAACTGTGTTATAGTATAAGTACAAGATATTGAAGGAGCATGAAGATATGGCAAAAAGCTTAGTATTAGCAGAAAAACCATCAGTAGCTCGTGATATTGCGAATGTACTGAAATGTAATAAAAAAGGAAACGGCTTTTTAGAGGGCGATAAATATATCGTAACATGGGCACTTGGACATTTAGTAACCTTAGCTGATCCAGAAGTGTATGATAAGAAATATCAAAAGTGGGATTTAGAAGATTTACCAATGCTACCTGATCGTTTAAAGCTATCAGTAATCAAACAGTCCGGTAAACAGTTTAATTCCGTTAAATCACAGTTGAATCGTAATGACGTAAATGAAATCATTATCGCAACAGATGCGGGGCGTGAAGGTGAGTTAGTGGCCCGTTGGATTATTGCCAAATCTAAAGTAAATAAACCAATCAAACGTTTATGGATTTCATCCGTAACAGATAAGGCAATCAAAGATGGATTCAATAATCTAAAACCTGGTAAAGCATACGAAAATTTATATTTTGCTGCCGTAGCTCGTTCTGAAGCAGATTGGTACATCGGACTAAACGCCACTAGAGCTTTAACGACAAAATATAATGCACAGTTAAATTGTGGGCGTGTTCAGACACCTACTGTAGCCATGATAGCTGCACGTGAAGATGAAATTAAAAACTTCAAACCACAAGTGTACTATGGCATTGAAGCACAAACTGATTCAGTCAAACTAACTTGGCAAGATACTAACGGGAATAATCGAAGCTTTAACAAAGAAAAAATTGATAGTATCGTAAAGAGCTTAGATAAGCAAAATGCTACTGTTGTAGAGATTGATAAAAAGCAGAAGAAGTCATTCTCTCCTGGTCTTTATGATTTAACTGAGCTACAACGTGATGCAAATAAAAAGTTCGGTTACTCTGCTAAAGAAACATTAAACATTATGCAGAAGTTGTATGAACAGCATAAAGTGCTAACGTATCCTCGTACAGATTCACGCTACATTTCATCCGATATCGTCGGGACACTTCCGGAACGTCTGAAAGCGTGTGGAGTTGGAGAATACCGTCCTTTAGCACATAAAATTTTAAATAAACCGATAAAATCTAATAAATCATTTGTTGATGATAGTAAAGTAAGCGATCATCACGCAATTATTCCAACAGAGAGCTATGTAAACTTCTCAGCTTTTACAGATAAAGAACGTAAAATTTATGACTTAGTTATAAAACGTTTCTTAGCTGTTTTATTCCCGGCATTTGAATATGAGCAACTAACATTACGTACAAAAGTTGGTAACGAAACGTTCATTGCACGCGGAAAAACAATTTTACATGCTGGTTGGAAGGAAGTATACGAAAATCGCTTTGAAGACGATGATGCAACTGATGACGTAAAAGAGCAACTTTTACCTCGCATTGAAAAAGGCGATACATTAACTGTAAAGTTAATTATGCAAACATCAGGCCAAACAAAGCCACCTGCACGCTTTAATGAAGCAACCTTACTTTCAGCGATGGAGAATCCTACAAAATATATGGATACGCACAATAAACAACTTGCTGATACGTTAAAGTCAACTGGTGGATTAGGTACTGTAGCGACACGTGCAGATATCATTGATAAACTATTTAATTCATTCCTAATCGAAAAACGTGGTGGCAAGGATATCTACATCACAACAAAAGGTCGTCAACTGTTAGAATTAGTTCCAGAAGAATTACGTTCACCAGCTACGACAGCAGAGTGGGAACAAAAACTTGAACTAATTGCAAAAGGCAAGCTGAAAAAAGATGTCTTTATTAATGAAATGAAACAGCACACTAAAGAAATCGTTGCAGAAGTTAAAGCAAGTGATAAAAAATACAAACATGAAAATATTTCTACAAAGTCATGTCCTGACTGCGGTAAACCGATGCTTGAGGTAAATGGTAAAAAAGGAAAAATGCTTGTTTGCCAAGATCGTGAATGTGGTCATCGTAAAAATGTATCCCGTACAACGAATGCCCGTTGCCCGCAATGTAAGAAAAAACTTGAATTACGTGGGGAAGGTGCGGGCCAAATTTTCGCATGTAAATGTGGCTATCGCGAGAAATTATCGACATTCCAGGAGAGACGTAAAAAAGAATCTGGAAACAAAGCTGATAAACGCGACGTTCAAAAATATATGAAACAACAGAACAAAGAAGAAGAACCGCTTAATAATGCACTGGCAGAAGCATTAAAAGGATTGAAGTTTGACTAACAAAAAGTCTGAGCATGCAAGAAATTCAACATGAATTTGCAATTTATCAAGATCTAATTTGTAAAAGTCCATAAAAAATAAAGGATGATACATGACCAAAATGTATCATCCTTTTGCTTTTTTCTATAATTGCGCCCGTTTGATAATTATATTGTGTGGTTTGATCAAAATTATTTGATTGAAAAAATGTTTTAGACTATAGAAAAAAGTGTTGCTTTAAAACAAAGTTTGATTATTAATAAAAAAGTTCGATAAGAAATCTTATTAGCTTTTAAGTTAGGACTTTTTCTTGAACTAACTGGCAGTTTAGTTCAAGAATTAAGTCATCATTCTTAATACATAGTAGACTTATACTGTGTAATTTCGGTTTTTATATCGATATATGGATACAGTACTCTGTTGCATACTATTTATAACCTCTTTTAGAAATTTATCTTCATCCTGTTTATTAAAGGTGTCCACTTGTGAGTGTATTATTTCAATCCTTTCCGTATTTTCATTTTGTTCTGTATTCTTTTCGTTTTCAGAAGAACTAGTCCTATGTATTTTTTCTAATGCATTTATAAAATAATCTTCATAGATTGGATTATATATGAATGTATCAGCCTCCATGTTAAAAGTAGGTGGAGCTAACATATATGCATGATTAGTAAGATTAGAACTTCCTACAATTCCACCAATAGTTTCGGCAACGGAATTTCCATTATTATTACACTGTAGAACTGCTACTTTTGCATGCCAATTTATATCGTCTTTTGGTATACGAATTTCTGTATGTATATCAGATTCCTCTAATAGATTTTTCATCCAAATTAAATTTACATTCCAACCGTCTTTATAATCTTTCTTATTTTCATTTGAGTATAATAATAGATTTCTATCTACATCTTTTTCGAATCTACTATCTAGATTGCCACCATAAATTACTACCTTTTTTATTTTGTGGTTTTTTTTAATTAATTTATAAAAATCTTCTTTTTTAAGAGTGTAAGCAGAGAAATAACCTGATCCTATATGAAGTGTCATTTCAAAATCTGCTGTAAAGCTTATTAAATCTTCAACACAATTTCTAAAATAATTGGGGGTTACTAGGTTTCTAAACAAAACTGCGATGCCCATAATACACCTACCTCATTTCATTGTAGTTTGTAATAGATCTCTTAATAATTGAATATCTTAGTACTGCTGTTATAGGGACCAATCAATTGGAATAGACTAGTTATATTTAAATTATATAAGTTATTAGCTGCATAGTACAACGATACTGTTCAGCAGGAAAAACTAAAAGGATGATAATTATGGTTACCAATCTTCTTCAACTAAAGGGGGCGTTAATGGAATAAGGAGATCTAAAATAATCAAACTTATTTATAAAAACAGTTCTTAAAAATAAAAGAAAGCTATCGTTTTGATCAATCTTTATTCAAAACGATAGCTTTTTAAATGCGATGAAATTAAGCATAATTCGTGATTTGTAATCAAACTTTATTATAAAGCTACAAAAAGTATTAGACTCGGTTTAGTTGGCCCATAAATGAGTATTTAGTATGCAAAAATAGTTGTCTTACTTTTAGTGATAGTGAAAAATTTAATATAGATTAGAAAAAAGATTTACATCTGGCATAAAAGAGTGAGCATTAATGCTCACTCTTTTATATTGGTCTTAGAAGTTTTATGATCTGTTATTAAAATTAGCATTTACAGTTGTGTTTTAATCAACCTTTATTCCAAACCAATACTTAATTGAGTAAATAGGTAGTAGTGATTATTTAACTTTGTACACATTAAGTATGTTGTTAGAATTAACGCTTATATATTCATTTATAAATACCAGTGGATTATGATAGGATCCCCATATAATTTATTTTTACATAGATATTGTATGTACTGTTTAGCTTTAACATCATGTATAGTGTCACCTTATGGGCTAAAAATTTAATTGAATGGGTTTAAGAACAAACTAATAAAGTTATTAATTCTTTGATATAGCTGCATTCTTATAAGCAATAAATTTTGATGATATTTAAGATTAATTAAGAGAATAAAAGTTTATTCTTCTTTAGGGTGTAAATTCATTTTCCGATACATATTTAAACATTCAGTTAAATAGTTTAATTCATCCTTGTTTATTGATTGTAGTAAGCCTTCTTTTTTTATTTCATTGAGAACATCATGCCCATTGGTACCCATTTCTGAAAATCTTTTATCCATTTCTAAAGATTGTTTTTCTAGTTCAATTAAAGGAGCAGTAAGATTTTGAATGAAATCTTCAGGGGGAATGTCATCGAACATAGCTTTCAAGTTATCATAGGTTAGGGAATCATATAACCTATTACAATCCATATTAGAGGGTAAATGCCCAAGTATAAATTTTGCTAAAGGGGCCCTGTTCATTTCAATGATTGTAGCTAACATACTGTATATTTGATTAGAGAAGGAGGGAACAAAAGATTTATTGTTTATTTCCTCTAAATGGAGTTGACTTATTAAGTCAACTGTTATTAATCGAATTGGATCCCCACCAGTTATTTCAGCTAGTGCATAACTAACTTCGGAGGAGGGAGGTTCTACTTTCCCATTTTGAAGATTACTCAAATATGATTTATTTTTATTAAACCCTTTTTCTCGCATTTTTTTTTCCAGTTGGCTGAGGCTTAAATTAGAATTAAGTATATATTTTTTTAGTAATGAATGGTAGTTTAAACTCATTATGCCCTCCTAGTTACAAAAATATATAACGTTCGTTATTGAAAATTACAACGATATGCGTTATGATTTATTATAACAAATTGATATTAAATTATACAACGAAAGGAAGAGGGATAATGGATAAAGTTAAGGTTTGGGCAATTGTTCTAGGTGCTATTGGGACTGCAATGGTAACAATTGCTACTGAATTAAAGAAGTAACATGCTTTTATTGAAATAAGATGCTCTACTCTACTATTTTGACGGAAGTTAGTCTAATGCTTATCCGTAGGAAGTATAGGCATTAAAAGTAATGAATATAAAGTATGGCGGTAAAATTGAGTCTAAAACATTCTTTTAATCAAACAAAAATGTGGATTTGAAATAAGGTTTAATCGTTTATAATAAAGTACAACAGTTTTGAAAAAAGATTAACCATTTATAAAAAAATAATTTGTTAGAATATTTCAAGGGCAAGTTTTGATCAATCTTTTTTCAAAACTTGTTCTTTCTTTTTGTTCTTTTATCAAAGCCATTTGCATTAATTCCATTAAGGAAATTATAGAAGGAACTGGAATATCACAAGGTTCTCTTTATCGAGCGATCAATTAAAGGAAAATGGTATTTTTTTATAAATAAACGCAAATACTATAAAATAGTATTGACTGTACTAACTTTGTGTATTATATTTATTTTATAAGTTATTAACGATTACTAATTAGGGGGTAGAGTGTGGTGAAAAAAGATTACGTTTATAAGATATTTGATTTAGTAAGAGGGTATATTTCTCCGGATAAAGTAACAATCCCGGTGGGTACAATATTAATTTTAGAAAAGCAACGACCTCATTTTTTAAAAGAGTTAGCACAAACTCAAAATATGGATACTAAAGTGCAAAAAGTTGTTAAACAATTAGAACTTGATTCCAAAATTCTTGAGTATATGCTTCCTCAACTGGATATGTTTTTTAGGGAACTCTCTTCACAAGTAAGAAGTGAAGTAGTGCTGACACTAAGTAAGGCTGTGATTGATTTTTCGTTCAGTGAAATATTTGATGAACTTTTAACATCAGTAAAAAATCAAATGGGAATGAGATCTGAAAGAATTGCAACCCCTTTAGCTATAAATGAGATTATCGGAAATTATTTTGACTTAAAAAACTGTAAGAATAGTACCTTATTAGATGGAGCAGCTGGGTATGGATTTTCCGCTACAGATTTTCTAAAACAAAATCCAATACTAGAGTTAAATCTGCAAGATATTGATTTAGATGCTGCAACGATATCAACAATTCGTTTTTTCTTATTAGAAGCAGAAGTAAATATCGTTAATAAAGATTTTCTAAAAGAACCTGGATTTATTGAAAGAAAAGAGATGAAAAAATTTGATTTTGTTGCAATGACACCTCCATTTGCAAGCCAATTAACAGATGAGCAAGTTAGGACTATGGAAAATGATGAATTTAATAGGTATGTTTACGGAATTCCTTCACGTTCAAAAGGTGACTTTGCTTTTGTAAGCAGTGGATTAAGTGCATTAAAAAGCACAGGGAAAGCAGCTTTTTGCTTAGCTGCTGGTACATTATTTAGAAGTGGTCCTGAACAAAAAATTCGTCAGCGCTTAATAGATTTTGATTTAATTGAGGCTATTGTGTTATTACCAACTAATCTATTTGCTCCATACACAGGAATTGCATCTGTATTATTGCTTTGTAATAAAAATAAAGCATTAGATAGACAAGGCAAAATTTTAATGGTAAATGCGAGTGAATTAGGAACAGATGCTAGAAGAGAAACATATTTAGCAGATGAAGAAATTGAACAAATTAGTATGATTTTATCACATGGTTTAGAAGAAGAGGCTATTAGTAAATTTGTTTCAAATGAAAAAATTCAATCTGGACAGCTTTCACCTGAAACGTACGTATACAAAGCGGAAATTGATGTAGAAGAATATGGTAAAATTATACTTAATCCATCGGCCTTAGAACAAAGGGAAACAGTAGCTTTAAAAGATTTAGTGACTTTGTATAGAGGTTATAATGCCTCAACTAAGGATGAAGATCCTAATGGTGATTATGCAGTTCTGAAGATTTCGGATGTTGTAGATGGCGAAATTGAATATGAGGAACTTACCAAATATACAATAAAAAATAATGCGAAGATTGATAATAATCGTATTCAAAAAAATGATCTTTTACTTTCAATTCGAGGTGCAAAACGTAAGACAGCAATCTTTAAATCAGATGCACAGGATGTTTTAATATCTCAAAATTTTGTAGGGGTACGGTGTGGTGAAAAATTAGATGCAGAGTTTTTACAACTATATTTGGAATCACCAATTGTTGAATTTTATTTTACAAAACACATGGCAGGCTCAACTATTCCCAATTTGCCGATAAAGGAGATAAAAGAATTACCAGTACCTGTTATGCCTATTGAAAAGCAACTAGCAATTGTTGCAACTTATAAAGTGGAGGCATTAGATATTATTAAACAACTTGAAGAGTTACATTTACGCCAAAAACAATTAAAAATAGAAGCATTTGAAAAAATGGGATTAAAAGACACATTTAAAATCCAATAAAATTATAGTGTGTTTAGATATTTTAAGCATGTAGTTTTTAATCAATATATTAATAAATAATAAAAGGTGGTAATTATACATGATTACAGGTGAATTGAAAAATAAAATTGATGGAATTTGGACAACTCTCTGGACTGAGGGGAGCACCAATCCATTAACAAATATTGAGCAATTAACATACTTACTATTTATGAAAGGCTTAGATGAGACAGAATTAGCAAAAGAGCAAGATGCTGAACTTTTAGGGTTGGAACATGAAGGGATTTTTCCGAAAGATAAGCCGTACCTTCGTTGGAATGTGTTTAAAAACTTAGGCGATGCAGAGGATATGTACAACAAAATGGTACAAGAAATCTTCCCATTTATAAAAGGACTTGGTGGAAAAGAAGAATCTGCGTTTTCTACCTACATGAAAGATGCTATATTCCAAATTAATAAGCCATCTACGTTGCAACGTGTTATCTCAGCGATTGATGGTATCCAAATGGAAGATCGAGATACACAAGGTGATGTATATGAGTATCTATTATCAAAGTTGGCAACATCGGGTACAAACGGGCAATTCCGTACACCTCGCCATATCATCAATATGATGGTGGATTTAATGAAGCCAACACCAGAAGACATCATTACTGACCCGGCGATGGGTTCGGCTGGTTTCTTAGTATCATCAAGTGAACATGTACGTAGAAATCACAGTGATTTATTCCTTGTACAAGGCTTAAAAGAGCACTTCCATCACAATATGTTCCATGGAAATGATATGGATACAACGATGTTGCGTATCGGTGCAATGAATATGATGTTACATGGTGTAGATGCACCGAATATCTCATATCGTGATTCACTTTCAGAAGACAATAAGGAAAAAGATAAATATACATTAGTATTAGCGAATCCTCCGTTTAAAGGTTCGTTAGATTATGAAGCTGTTTCGAATGACTTACTAGCCGTAGCGAAAACGAAGAAAACTGAGTTGCTGTTTTTAACATTATTCTTACGTATTTTGAAACCAGGTGGTCGTGCAGCGGTAATTGTACCAGATGGTGTGTTATTCGGCTCTTCAAAAGCGCATAGAGCGATTCGACAAGAAATCATTGAAAATAATAAACTAGAAGCGATTATTTCTATGCCGAGTGGTGTGTTTAAACCATATGCAGGAGTATCAACAGCGATTATGATTTTCACAAAAACGAATGCAGGTGGTACAGATAACGTATGGTTCTACGATATGAAAGCTGATGGCTTCTCATTAGACGATAAACGAAATGAAATAGAAGCAAATGATATTCCAGATATTATTGCACGCTACAATGATTTAAAAGGAGAAAATGAACGTAAACGTACGGAACAATCATTTTTTGTACCGTTTGAAGAAATTAAAGGGAATAAATGGGATCTTTCTATTAACAAGTATAAAAAGATTGACTATGAGGAAGTTGAGTATAGAGCACCTATAGAAATTATTGACGAGATTGAGCAGCTGGAATCCAAAATTTTAATTGAACTAGAAGAGTTAAAAAAAATTTTAAAAAAGGAGTATTAAGATGGAATACATCAAATTGAAAGATGCTTTTACGATAAAAAAAGGAAAAAAAGTAGAAGTAATTGCTGAATATCAAGAAAACAGTATTCGTTGTATTCAAATAGGAGATTTAAGAAATGATGATACGTTGAAATATTGTTTACCAAATGAGAAACATGTGATGGTAGGAAAAGAAGATGTCCTAATCGCTTGGGATGGAGCTAATGCTGGGACGGTTGGGATAGGATTAGTTGGTGCATTAGGCAGTACACTCGCTAAGTTATCACTAAATACAGATAAGTTATTAGCTGAATTTGTTGCGATACTTTTGCAATCGAAGTTTGATTACTTTCAGCAAACAGCCACAGGTGCAACGATTCCTCATATTTCTAGAAAGGCTTTAGAAGATATTCTTTTACCTGTAATAGATATAGAAATCCAGAAAAAAATCGTGAAAGTAATTTATAATTCTCTAGAGTTAATAAATCAACGTCAATCTCAACTCGCAGCATTAGATGAATTAAAGCAAAGTGTGTTTTTAGAGATGTTTGGTGATCCGACAGTAAATAAAGACAACTATGTCATTCGGTCATTGATGGATTTTTATATTTCAGAAAAAGAGTCTGTGAAATGTGGGCCTTTTGGGAGTGCGTTAAAAAAAGAAGAATATACTTCTTCAGGTATTCCTGTATGGAACATGGATAATATTACGAAACAAAACGAATTTATTGATGAACCTCACTTATTTGTAGATAGAGAAAAAGCTAATCAATTAAAAAATTATAAGGTGGAGAATGGAGATATTATTATATCGAGAGCAGGAACTGTTGGGAAAATGGCTGTTGTCCATTCAGTAAATGAAGAATCCTTAATTAGTACTAACTTAATTCGGTTACGTCTTAATGATGAGTTAGTTCCTGAGTATTTAGTATGGTTAATAAAAATATTTGGAGATAGAGTATGTCGTATGAAAACTGGAAATGACGGGGCTTTCACCCATATGAATACATCAGTATTAAATAGTATTGAATTTCCAGTTCCTCCATTAGAAAAACAAGTTGAGTTTCTAGAATCTTTAAGAAAGATAGAACTTCAGAAAAGTAGATTATTGCAAGGTTTAAGTGAAAATGAAAATTTGAAAAAATCCTTATTACAAAAAGCTCTCAAAGGCGAGCTTTTTCAAAATAAAGCATAATAACTAAGTCGCGAAGGTGGTTAGGTTGATGACGAATTTTGGATTTTTAAAAGAAAAAGATCAGTTTAAGAGTTTTGCGACAGCTTGTACAGAAGCTGAGAACGCAATGATTGTAAGCCCTTCGACGTGTGCCATTTTGACACGTCGTGCTCTTGAACTTGCCGTGAAATGGGTGTATCAAGTTGATAATGATGTTACGGTACCATACCGTGATAATTTATCGAGTTTAATTCATGACCGTAACTTCTTAGGTATCATTGATGAAGAGTTATTACCGATGATGAAATACGTGGTGAAGTTAGGCAATACAGCAGTTCATACGAATGTCAACATCAAACGTGATGAAGCCGTATTGTCCCTTCATCACCTTCATCAATTCGTATCATGGATTGATTATTGCTATGCCGATAAATATACAGCACCGACTTTCAATGAAGTGATTTTGCATGCGAATGATGAAAAACGTGAGCGCCCAGGTGAATTACAGAATTTATATGCGCGTTTAAGTGCAAAAGATAAAAGTTTAGAAGAATTGCGTAAGGAGAACGAAACTTTACGTAGTCAGTTCACGGCTAAACGTATTACGCATACGAAAAAAGTTGATTTTGTTGTAGATGAAATCAGTGAGTTTGATACACGTAAAATGTATATTGATTTAGATTTGAAGTTAGCAGGTTGGCAGTTTAATCAAGATATCGAAGAAGAATACTCAGTGAAGGGAATGCCGAATAATACAGGTGAAGGTTTTGTTGATTATGTATTACGTGGTGAAAACGGTAAAATCATTGCGCTTGTAGAGGCGAAGCGAACTTCGAAAGATCCAAAAGACGGTCGTCATCAAGCGAAGCTTTATGCAGACTGCATTGAAAGAGAGCAGAGATTAAGACCGGTTATATTCTATACAAATGGATATGAAACATATATTTGGCATGATAACTATAAAGCACGTAGAACATCTGGCTTTTACAACAAGGAGGAAATACAGCTAATCATCGATCGGCGTACCCTTCGTAAGCCGCTAAAAGATGTGAAAATCGATGATAATATTACAAATCGTTATTATCAAAAAGAAGCAATTCTTTCAATTTGTGATGCCTTTGAACGTAATCAAAGAAAAGCACTTCTTGTAATGGCAACAGGAAGTGGGAAAACACGTACGGCGATTTCGCTAGTGGACATTTTAACGAAGCATAATTGGGTGAAAAATATTTTATTTTTATCAGATCGTACATCCTTAATTAAACAAGCGATGCGAAACTTTAATGCCTTGATGCCTAACCTATCATTATGTAACTTACTTGAAAATAAAGCGAATCCTGAAGAAAGTCGAATGACTTTTTCAACATACGCTACTATGATGAATGCGATTGATGAAACAAAAACAAAGGATGGTAATCGTTTATTTACAGTAGGTCATTTTGATTTAATTATTATTGACGAATCACACCGTAGTATTTATCAAAAATATCGTAGTATTTTTGATTATTTTGATAGCATGCTAGTTGGCCTAACAGCAACACCAAAAGATGAAGTTGATAAAAATACATATTCAATTTTTGATTTGGAAAATGGTATTCCTACTTATGCTTATGAATTATCACAAGCGGTTGAAGATAAGTATCTTGTAGATTATAAGACACTGGAAACTAAAACGAAGTTCTTAGAAGATGGCATCATTTATGATGACCTATCAGAAGAAGAAAAATCTGAATTTGAAGATGTTTTTGAAGACGAGCTCTATGTACGAGATATCGACAGCGGAGCTTTAAACAATTGGCTATTCAATGTGGACACAATCGATATGGTATTAGAAAGTTTAATGACAAATGGGATCCATATCGAAGGTGGCGATAAAATTGGAAAGACAATTATCTTTGCAAAAAACCACCGTCATGCGTTAGCAATTAAAGAAAGATTTGATTTGAAGTTTCCTGAATGTGGTGGCAACTTTGCAGAGGTCATTGATTATAGTGTGAATTACTATCAGTCGTTAATTGATGATTTTTCAACAACTTCAAAAATGCCACAGATTGCAATTTCTGTAGATATGTTAGATACAGGAATTGATGTGCCAGAGGTAGTGAATTTAGTATTCTTTAAAAAAGTGCGTTCTAAAACAAAATTCTGGCAAATGATTGGTCGAGGAACAAGACTTTGCCCAGATTTATTTGGCTTGGGGCAAGATAAAGAAGATTTTTTAATATTTGATTGGTGTGGGAATTTTGAGTATTTCCGTGCGAATCAACATGGGACAGAAACTAAATTAACAAAAACACTTACAGAGAAGTTATTTAATTCTAAAGTAGATATGGTGCGAGAGCTACAAGATATCGAGTATCAAGTGACACCATACACTGAATTTCGTCGAGATACTATTAATAAACTGGTAATAGATGTGAATACATTAAGTGATGAAAATTTCCGAGTGCGTCAACATATTCAATATGTTCATAAATATAGAGAAAAAGAAAATTGGAATTCTTTATCAGTCATTCAAACAAATGAAATTAAAGAACATGTGTCTCCTCTAGTTATTCCTTACGATGATGATGAGTTGGCTAAACGATTTGACTTATTGATGTACACAATTGAACTGGCAAAACTGAGTTCGAATAATGCGACAAAACCAATTACCAGAGTTATGCATACAGCAGAAGCTTTATCGAAGTTAGGCTCCATTCCACAAGTAGTAGAGAAAAAAGCTGTTATACAAAAAGTGAAAGATGAAACGTTTTGGCAAGAAGCCTCTTTACAAGATTTGGAAAGTGTACGTGAAGCATTACGTGATTTGATCAAATTCATTGAGCGTGAGAAACAAAAAATTTATTATACGGATTTCAAAGATGAAATAATTGAACAGACTGAAAATGGATCCATATTAGATGTGAACGATTTACAAAGTTATCGGCAGAAAGTAGAGCATTATCTAAAAGAGCATCAGGATCAAACCGCTATTTATAAATTGCGCCATAATAAAGAGTTAACAAAACAAGATGTAGAAACATTAGAAGCAATTCTATGGCATGAGTTAGGTTCAAAAGAACAATATGAAAAGGAT
Source organism: Bacillus cereus group sp. BfR-BA-01383 (assembly GCF_022663495.1). Taxonomy (NCBI): domain Bacteria; kingdom Bacillati; phylum Bacillota; class Bacilli; order Caryophanales; family Bacillaceae; genus Bacillus; species Bacillus cereus group sp. BfR-BA-01383. The sequence continues at coordinate 19,932 of NZ_JAKUFP010000017.1, read as the reverse complement.
TTTGGTGATACGCCAATTACAAGACTTGTTCGTAATATTGTTGGGGTAGATCGAAGTGTTGCATTGAAAGAATTCTCGGAGTTTCTATCTGAAGAACGCCTGAATATTCAACAAGCAAAATTCGTTGAATTAATTGTGGATTATGTTGCGAAAAATGGAACTTTAGATAAACAAGTGTTACAGCAAGATCCATTTAGAGCACTAGGAAGTATCACTTCTTTGTTCAAACACAATATGGGGGATGCTAAGGGGATTATTGGTATTATCGATCGGATTAATAATAATTCGGAATTTATTTCTTAAAATTTCGATCAAACTTTTTTATAAAAATTGTATAATGCTTCATAAAGTGGGATTCCGTTTTGATCAATCTTTTTTCAAAATGGATTCCTTTTATTTCTTATCAAATAAGGGTTTGTAAAACATTTCTGATTAAACTTTATTCCAAACTAATATCTGGGAAATAAGACAAAGTAATATCTATACACTTAATTACAAACTTCTTTAAATCAATTTCAAAGTGGTGGGAATGCTCTGTTAATAAAAAAGGGGAAGGTGTTTTACAATCAAATCGAGGTTTTTACTACTTAAAATTATCATTATAACCATGTAAATTTGGGAGGAAATCATACAAGTCATATAAATACTAGAAATATTAATTTCGCCCTAACTATTGACGGGATACATTTGTACACGACCACAATTTAATTGGGCGTTAAAGCGAGTTGTTAAAGCTCGAGTCGCATTAAGACCGATATACCAGTCAGCTTCTGAACGCGCAACTGCCGAAGCATATAAATTGTCATATGCTTTACCTGGTTTTAAATTTGCAAAACCATCTTTAATTGCTTTATCAGTAACAGATGAAATCCATAGACGTTTGATCGGTTTATTAGTTCGAACTTTATCAATAATCCAACGAGCGACCAATTCTCCTTCACGCCCAGCATCTGTCGCCACAATAATTTCATTGACATCTTTTCTAAGTAGCTGACTTTTCACAGCATTAAACTGTTTACCAGTTTGTTTAATAACTGTTAGTTTCAAACATTCAGGTAGCATTGGTAAATCTTCTAAATTCCACTTTTTATATTTCACATCATAGCTTTCTGGGTCTGCTAATGTAACGAGATGACCTAAAGCCCAAGTTACAATGTATTTACTACCTTCAAGATAGCCATTTCCTTTTTTATCACACTTCAGTACGCGAGCAATATCTCGTGCAACGGAAGGTTTTTCAGCGATTACAACGCTTTTTACCATATTAAAAACATCCTTTCAAAATTCCATACGTTAAATATAGCACACATCTTCTTGAGATTCAGTCGCGCTCAAAGTTTGAATGATTTTTGATGAAATGAAGTAGTGGGATTTACAAATACAAATAAAAGATTGATATACATGTCATATTTTGAGATGGACACGTTCATAATGAAATTCATTTTCGGTATATAAAGGCGAAAAATGGTAATGTCATTTATCTTGATGCAAACTACTGGTACCTATCTGGTGGCGGACTTGAGTCTGTATCAGAAATGGTTAAAGAAGTATCACAAGGTTTAAAATAATAATGTAAAAGAGTGATAGGATGAATTTCTTATCACTCTTTTTATATGGAAAAGGAAAGAACTTGTTATTTTATTAGAATAAGAGTAGACTCTGAAGTAGATGAATAATAAACACATGGGAGTTTGTGGATGCAAACTGAGAGTATGGCTAACCCGTCATTGACCATTTGAACCTGTTGGATAATGCCAGCGTAGGGAGAGTGTAACAGCACATGTTCAGGCACTTTGCGTACGCAAAGTGCCTTTTTGTGTATCTCCCATCAGTATAGTTAGGAGATGAAAAGGATGAATATGAAAGAAATTAGTAAAGTAGTGGATTTGGTGAGAGAATCTAATCCGCTCGTTCATAATATTACAAATGTTGTTGTCACAAATTTTACAGCGAATGGTCTGTTAGCATTAGGAGCATCACCTGTAATGGCGTATGCAAAAGAAGAAGTAGCAGAAATGGCTAGCATTGCTGGAGCTCTTGTTTTAAATATGGGAACGCTTCGTCCTGAAGAGGTAGAGGCGATGTTACTTGCTGGTAAGTCGGCTAATACGAATGATGTACCGGTACTATTTGATCCAGTTGGCGCAGGAGCGACCTCTTATCGAACAGAAGTTGCAAGACATATTCCAGCTGAAATAGATTTAGCTATTATTCGCGGAAATGCAGCTGAAATAGCTAACGTGATTAATGAGAGATGGGAAATTAAAGGCGTAGATGCTGGTACTGGAAATGGCAATGTTGTAAGTATTGCAAAACAGGCAGCAGACGAATTGAATACAGTTGCGGTGATTACTGGAAAAGAAGATGTTGTTACAGATGGAGAGAAAACTGTTCTTATTCGAAACGGCCATCCTATTTTAACGAAAGTTACTGGAACAGGTTGTTTACTAACTTCTGTAATAGGAGCTTTTACAGCGGTAGAAAAAGATTATGTAAAGGCAGCCGTAGCAGCATTAACATTTTATGGAGTAGCAGCGGAACTAGCAGCGGCTAAAACAGTAGAAAAAGGACCTGGTAGTTTCCAAATTGAATTTTTAAATCAATTAGCGAATACAACTTCAGATGATATTGAGAAGTATGGAAAGATTGAGGAGTTAGAGTAAGAGGGAGTGAATGAAATGGCACGCATTGAAATAGATAAAATGTCAAAGCTATTGCAAGTGTATTTTATTATGGGAAGTAATAACTGCATGAAGGATCCTTTAGCCGTATTGAAAGAAGCGTTAGACGGCGGAGTAACACTTTTTCAATTTCGTGAAAAGGGAGAAGGAGCTTTAACGGGAGAGAAACGTCTACAGTTTGCAAAAGGGGTGCAAGCACTTTGTAAGGAGTATGGTGTACCGTTTATTGTAAATGATGATGTTGAACTAGCCATCGAATTAGATGCAGATGGTGTACATGTTGGACAAGATGATGAGGGGATTACTTCTGTTCGCGAAAAAATGGGTGATAAAATTATCGGTGTATCTACACATACAATTGAAGAAGCACGCTGGGCAATTGAAAACGGAGCTGATTATTTAGGAGTTGGCCCTATTTTCCCAACGAGTACAAAAAAAGATACGAAAACTGTGCAAGGGACAAAAGGATTAGCTCATTTTAGAGAACAAGGAATTACAGTGCCGATTGTTGGTATTGGTGGGATTACGGTTGAAAATACTGCTTCCGTTATAGAAGCAGGTGCGGATGGTGTTTCAGTTATTTCGGCAATTAGTTTAGCGGAATCTGCGTTTGAAAGTACAAGGAAATTAGCTGGAGAAGTAAATAAAAGTTTGTAGAAAAGGGCCATGTAGTATTTCAAATGCTGCATGAAAGAATGGACTGCCAAAAGTATTTAAACAAACGTTTGATTAAGAAAGCACAAACCTTTTTAAAATATAGGTTTGTGCTTTTATTTAAAACATAATTGAAATTAAGAGCATTCCAATTCCGATAGAAGTAAAGGTTGCGATCAGGCCTGGAATCATAAAGCTATGATTTAGAACATATTTACCGATGCCTGTTGTACCAGTGCGATCAAAGTTAATGGCAGCAACAATTGTTCCATAGTTTGGAATGAAGAAGTATCCATTTACTGCAGGGAACATTGCAATTAGTAATGCTGGTGGAATACCAAGAGATAGTCCAAGAGGCATTAAAGCACGAACGGTTGCTGCTTGGCTGTAAAGTAAAATAGATAGAATGAATAATGCGATGGCAAATAGCCATGGGGCACTTGTTACTAAGTGCTGAATTGATCCTTGAATCATATTTAAGTTTCCGTTAAAGAAAGTATCTCCCATCCAGGCGATACCAAAGATTGCGACGACAGCAGTTGCTCCTGCTTTAAAGACGTTACCAGACACAATACTTTCTACATTTGGTTTACAGAAAATAATAATAAGAGCTGCGATAGTTAACATAACCATTTCAATTGTGTTTGGCATGGAAAGACGAACTAACTTCCCGTCAACCATCCATCCCGGACGAAGTGCTTCAAATGAACCAAGAAGTACGACAAGGAAAGTTCCTACTAGGAAAAGGATAACTGATAATTTAGCGCCTTTTACACCCACAAATTCTTTTTTCTCTTCAAGCTTAGGAATCATTCCTTCTTTTAATCGTTTCAAGTATTCAGGGTCTTCATTTAATTCTTTCCCCATTTTGCTAGCAACGAATGCAGCGAACATACAAGCAATGAAAGTAGAAGGGATACTTACTTTTAAAATATCTAATAAAGTGATTTGATAGTCAGCTAACATTGCTAAAAGAGCAACTGTTGCAGCTGATATGGGGCTAGCTGTAATTGCCTGTTGGGAAGCGATTACGGCAATTGACATTGGTCGTTCCGGTCTAATCCCAGATTCGCGAGAGACTTCTGCGATAACAGGAAGTACAGAATAAGCAACGTGACCAGTTCCTGCACATAGTGTGAATAAATAAGTAACAATTGGAGCGAAAAATGTAATACGCTTTGGATTTTTTCGTAATGCTTTCTCAGCTAGATGAACAAGATAGTCCATTCCTCCAGCAGCTTGCAAAGCACCAGCAGCAGTGATTACCGCTAAAATCATAAGCATTACATCGATAGGAGGAGCGGTTGGTTGTAAGTGGAAGACAAAAACGAGTATTGCCATACCAACTCCACCCATTACTCCTAAACCAACTCCGCCTAGGCGTGCACCAATAAAAATGCAGAGTAATAAGGTAAGAAATTGTAGCCAAAACATGATAAACTACCTCCGAAATTCATAAGTTAAGATATATCCGAATAGTTTAATTTGAGTGAAAATTAAATGGGTATCCGAAAGAATCCTTGATTTTTCTACATTTTTTATTATATAACACAAAAAAAGTAACATTCATGTATTTTTTGAAAGTATTTCGAAAAAATAACACATTGGAATTTTATATTTATATCTCTAAATAAGTAGACATTTTAATCCGTATGTTGTAATCTTTGAAAGAGAATAATTTAATTCTCATAGAACTCCCATATCGTTCAACTCGTTCAGCGAGAAAGGCAAACTGATGGAAACATGAGGACGCAAAACTACAGGGGCTAAGGTCGAAAGGCTATGCTAGCCAGTTACCGGACGGATAGGGTTGGTCTTGACCAATGCTTTTTTCATTGGTCTTTTTTTTATTTGTAAACAATTGAGAAACATTATCAGTTATTAAGTGTTTATATTTTGATAGTTTTACTTGATATTAAGTTAATTAAGAAAGGTGATGTTAATGAAAAAATATTGGCATAAGCTATCTTTTCTTCAAAAAAATGTATTGTTAACGGTATTAGTTATTTTGACGCTTGTCGGTACTATGGGAGCGTTAAGTTTTAACATGTTTCAAAATAGTATGATGTCTATATTTGAAAGGCATTCTTTTGAAACAGGAGATACGGTATTACATAAATTAGACGAAGAGATAGTGAGAGATGTTGCAAAAGACCCAGCGGCAGAAAGAGAAAAGAGAGAGAAGTTAACAGAGAAATTAGATGAATCAACGGAAGAATTGAACAGTGTTGGACAAACGTATATTGTGGGAGCAAAAGAAAATGAAAAAGGTGAGTTACAAATCGTCGGCTTGTCTACAGGTTTAGCAAATGTTGTTGAAGTAAAGCCGGGAGACTATTATAAACAACCAGATCTTTGGATGAAAGCATATGATAAGGTAATGAGCACGAAAAAAGCAAACATGACAGTAGTATATGAAGACGCATTAGGATCATGGGTAACGATATTAGAGCCAATTAAAGATGGAGACGATAATATTGTGGCAATTGTTGCAGCGGATGTAGATGCCTCTATTGTTCCTAGTACAAAGGAAAAATTCATTATACAAGGTTTAATGTTTATTTGTATTTCTGTTTTAATTGCAACTGTTATTCAATTCTTAATTGTACGTAATGCACTTGCTCCATTGCGAGATTTACGTGAAGGATTGCGCAAAGTCGGTGAAGGTGATTTAAGTATTAAATTAGAGGAAAGACCAGGTGATATTGGTATTATTAATGCGTATTTTAATAATACCATCGAGAAGTTTAAAGGAATTGTAGATAAAGTGAAGCAGACAGCAGAACAGGTTTCCTCATCTTCACAAGAATTGTCAGCGAGTACGAAAGAGAATAGTATGGCAGTTCAAGAAATCGTAAGTTCTATGGTTGGGTTAAGAGCTGGCGCTCAGTCTCAAGAAACTTCAGTACAACAGTATTTAGGTATTGTATATGAAATGGAAGATAAGATGGAAGAGATAACGAATGCTGCAAAACAAATGGCGACAGCATCTGAAGGTATGGAGCATCATTCAGTAGAAGGAAATGGTGTTATTGAACAGGTGATTAATCAAATGAGCATAATACAAAATGCAGTACAAGATTTATCTTCAATCATTTATTCTTTGGAAACAAGATCAAAAGAAATTAGTGATATTGTAACTGTAATTACAGGTATTTCAAATCAAACTAATTCGCTAGCTTTAAATGCTTCTATTGAAGCTTCAGGTGCTGGGGGAACCGGAAGGGGATTTGCTGTTGTTGCTGATGAGGTGCGTAAGTTAGCAGAGCAGACGGAAGCATCAGCAAAAGATATAGCAAAATTAATAGGAGAAACACAAGCTGAAACGGAAGAAGCTGTTGTTTCAATGCAAAAAGGTTCAAAAGAAGTAGAATCTGGAATTAAACTTGTTCAAAGTAGTGGTGCTTTCTTTGAAAAAATTTCAAAGTCAGCGCAATCTGTTACAAATCAAGTTAGAACTGTTTCTAGCAATTCAAGTGATATACTGCAAAATAGCCAAAATATTGTTCGTGTTGTAAATGAACTATCACATATCGCAAATACGTATGCGAATAGTAGTAATATTGAAGAGAGTATGAAAGAACAGGAAATGTCTGTACAAGATATTGCCGAATTAGCTACTTCTTTAAGCTGGCTTTCACAGGAGTTACAAGAATTAATTGGGGAATTTAAAAGTTAAATGAAATGATTATGCATGCTTTTGTTTGTTCAATAAAATAAATCATGCTACAATGAAAACGAATTAAGAACCGGGGAGCCAATTGGCTGAGAGGATGTAAGTATACATCGACCCTCAACCTGATCTGGATAATGCCAGCGTAGGGAGTTACTTTAAAGTGATGTAGCATAAGTTATTATAGAATAACTTGTATACAAGGCTTTCCTACATGGTAGGAAAGCCTTTTCTTTTTTGAAACCATATTTTGTAAAGGGGATTTTATTATGTCACAACAAGTTACAATTTCATTTTCAGTAGTACCACAAGCGAAGAACAAAGATGTGTATTCCGTTGTTGATAAAGCAATTGAAGTTGTGCAACAATCGGGAGTTCGTTATGAAGTAGGGGCAATGGAAACAACGTTGGAAGGAGAATTAGATGTACTTCTTGACGTCATTAAACGTGCACAACAAGCTTGCGTCGATGCTGGAGCAGAAGAAGTTATCACTTCTATTAAAATTCACTATCGTCCAAGTACGGGTGTAACGATTGACGAAAAGGTTTGGAAGTACCGTGATGAATATGCAAAACCAGAAGCAATCTAAAATAATTACAACAATTTGGCTTATCCTTCTCATTGTGATATGGGAAGGATCTGTTTCATTATTTAAAATTGAACCGTGGATTTTACCAAAGCCTTCCGCGATTGTTCAAGAATTAATTGGAATGAAAGACCTATTACTACCGAATCTGGCACAAACGTTACAGGAAGTAATAATTGGCTTGTTTTTTGCGATTTTACTTGGAACGAGTATTGCAATTCTTATGGACGTTATCCCTTTATTTCGTATTTTAATAAACCCGTTGCTCGTTATTTCGCAAACAATTCCAATCGTTGTACTTGCACCGTTATTTATTATCTGGTTTGGATATGGGATGTTGCCGAAAGTAATGGTAGTCATACTCGTTTGTTTCTTCCCTATTGCGCTTAGCATTTTAGAAGGTTTTCAAACAGTAGATAAAAACATGTTGAAGTTGTTACAAACGATGAAGGCAACGAAGTGGCAAATTTATCAGAAAGTAAAATTTCCAGCAGTGCTTCCATACTTTTTCTCAGGTTTAAAAATTGCAGTTACATATAGCGTAATGGGGGCAATTATCGGAGAATGGCTCGGTGCAAGTGAAGGGTTAGGGGTTATGCTTACGAGAGCAACAAAATCCTTTTTAACTGCCCGAGTATTTGGTGTTGCAGCGATTATCGTCATGGTGACATTATGTCTGTATTTTATCGTGGAGTTTATGGCAAGAATAACAGCACCATGGATATATAGAAAGGACGGCAGAAAATGAAAAAAGGTTTAAAAGTTATGTTAGCTGCCTTATTAGCAGTAGGGGTGGCTGGATGTAATCCGGCGAAGAAAGAAGAAAGTACAAGTAAAGATCAAAAAGTAAAAGTAGTATTAGATTGGTTTCCAAATACGAATCATACTGGCTTATATGTAGCGCAAACGAAAGATTATTATAAAAAGCAAGGATTAGATGTAGAAATTATCCAACCAGGTGATAATGTAACAGCGGAGCAAATGATAGCCTCAGGAAAAGCGGACTTCGCAATAAGCGCACAAGAAAATGTAACGTTAGCCCGTGTAGAAGGTATTCCTGTTGTGTCTGTAGGAGCGATTATTCAGCATAACACTTCAGCTTTTGCATCGCTTAAGAAAGATAATATGACGTCACCGAAAGATTTTGAAGGTAAACGTTACGGAGGCTGGGGAGGACCAGCAGAGGAAGCGACATTAAAGACAATTATGGATAAAAATCAAGCTGATTTTAATAAAGTTGAAAAAATCATCTTAGGACAAACAGATTTCTTTAAATCAATTGGCCGTGATGCAGATTTCGAATGGATTTATTACGGATGGGATGGAATTGAAGCGAAGCGTCAAGGAAAAGAGTTAAATACGATTATGGTAAAAGACTTAGATCCAGCGCTCGATTTCTATAGTCCTGTTATTATTACAAGTGAAAAACATACGAAGCAAGATAAAGACTTTGTGAAAAAGTTTATGACTGCAACGACTGAAGGTTATAATTTTGCAATTAAGGAACCGAAAGAAGCTGCTGATATTTTAATTAAAGCTGTTCCGGATATAAATAAAGATTTAGTACAAGAAAGTCAAAAGTGGTTAAGTACGAAGTATCAAGATGATGCAAAAGCATGGGGAGTACAGAAGGAAGAGGTTTGGACAAATTACACGAATTTCTTATATGACAACAAAGTTATTAAAAAGAAAATCGATGTAAAAGATGCCTTTACAAATGAATTCCTTCCAAGTGAAAAATGAGCGGATTACAAATAAAAGATATTGTGAAATCTTTCGATGGAAAGAATGTATTAGCGAATATTAGTGCCTTTATACAGGAGGGAGAATTCGTCTCTTTTGTAGGTCCAAGTGGCTGCGGTAAAAGCACATTGTTAAATATGATCGCGAGCGTTGAAGAGCCAACGAGTGGAGAGGTATTTTATAACGAGGAACATGTAAAAAAACAAGATGTTGTAAGTTATATGCCCCAACAAGATTTATTGCTACCGTGGCGCTCTGCTTTGCAAAATATAGTTCTTCCGTTGGAGATTGAGGGGAAACCTAAAAAACAAAGGTTAACAGAAGGAATGGAAGCATTAAGACAGTTTGAGCTAGATGAATATGCAGACCATTACCCGGATGCACTGTCTGGTGGTATGCGCCAAAGAATTAGCTTTCTTCGTACATATTTATGTGAGAAGCCAATTATGCTACTGGATGAGCCTTTTGGAAAATTAGATGCGTTTACGAAAATGGAAGTACACAGTTGGCTTTTAAATTCTTGGCATCAAGAAAAGCAAACAATCGTTATGGTTACACATGACTTAGACGAAGCAATTTTACTTTCTGATCGAGTATTTATTTTATCTCAAAGACCAGCATCAGTAGTTGGTGAGGTACAAGTGAAATTACCTCGCCCGCGAACGATGGACATGTTAACATCACTTGAGTTAAAGAAGGATAAGGAAGAGATTTTAAGCGTATTAGCTCCTTATATGAAAAAATAGAAAAAAGTCTTTTAACAGTTTTTGGTATGATTGCTGTTAAGAGGCTTTTTTATATAGGAGGAGAAAGATGCAATCTATAGAGAAAATGGTGGATTCATTAACGCCGGATGATTTTGCAGAAGGAACAAAAGAAAAAATAGAGAATAGAATATAACAGAGTAGTTTATACTCTTAATATAACAAATGTTAAAGGAGTGAAAGGATAAAATGACTTTATCAACTGTTCTTCAAATGGTTTTAGCTTGATAAGGGAGAAGTCTGCCCATTTTTAAAGATTAAGCTAAATTGAAGACAGCAGGTAAAGAACCTTAATCCTTTCTTACGATAATATGTAATGGGTAAGGTGTATTCACCTTACCCATTTTTATATGCACAATTAAATAAGGTTTTATACTGTTGTTCTCTCTATTTAGCTTATGAATCATAAGTAAAGGAGAGAAAAAATGAGTATATTAACAGTAGAAAATGTAAGTCATTCGTATGGTGAGAAAACCATCTTATATAATGCATGTTTTCGATTATTAAAGGGAGAACATGTTGGGTTAGTAGGGAAAAATGGAATTGGAAAATCAACGCTGTTACGTCTGTTAACAGGAGAACTTATACATGATAAAGGGAAAATTGAATGGTTTCCGCATGTGAAGGTAGGATTTTTACAGCAACATATAGATTTACAAGAAGGGATAACAGTTGAAGAATACTTGCAAAGTGCATTTTCTAATTTGTATGCGATTGAATGCGAAATGTTAAAAATTACAGAAGAAATGGCTGAAGCAGAAGACGTAGAAAAACTGTTGGTAAGGTATGGAGAATTACAAACTATATTGGAAAGCTCCAACTTTTATCAAATTCATACAGAAATTGAAGAAGTAGCAACGGGTTTAGGGTTGTTTGAAGTAGGGATGAAGAAGGATGTTTCAAAGTTAAGTGGTGGTCAGCGGACAAAGCTGTTACTTGGGAAACTCCTTTTAGAAAAAGCTGATGTTTTATTGCTAGATGAGCCAACGAATTATTTAGATACAGCACATATAGAATGGTTGCAAACGTATTTGAAACTGTATGAAAAAGCTTATATTATCATTTCACATGACGAAGTATTTTTGAACAAGATTACAAATGTTATTTATCATCTAGAGGAGCGGGCAATTAAACGCTATGTGGGTGATTATAATGGTTTTGTGCGTAATTATGAACTGCAAAAGAAACAATTACAAGCAGCGTATGTGAAACAGCAAAAAGAAATTGCCCATTTAGAAACATTTATTCAAAAAAATAAAATTCGAAAAGCGAAGCAAGCAAAAAGTCGTGAGAAAGTATTGGAGAAAATGCAAAGGGTTGAAAAGGTTAACAATGTACCTCGTGCCCGTTTTGATTTTAATGTTTATGCTGAGCCAGTGAGTCGTATATTACAGGCCGAGAAACTAAGAATAGGTTATAGTGAACCGTTATTTACAGAATTGAATTTTCAAGTGAAAAAAGGGGAGAAAATAGCTATTGTTGGTCATAATGGCATCGGAAAAACGACAATGTTAAAAACGTTATTAGGGCAAATAAAGCCATTAAGCGGTTTAGTTTCTGTTGGAGAGCGGGTAAATCCCGCTTATTTTGCACAGGAAGAATTTGCTTCAGAAATAACGCCATTAGAGAAAGTTTGGGCAGAAAGACCAGATATGACAAGGAAAGAAGTACGTCAAGCATTAGCAAAATGTGGATTGAAAGAAGAACATGTATTAAAGCCGCTTTGTTTATTAAGTGGAGGGGAACAAACAAAGGTAAGACTTTGTGAACTTATCGTAACGAAAAGTAATGTTTTAATTTTAGACGAACCTACGAATCATTTGGATATAGAAACTAAGAAGGCTTTGCAGGAAGCGTTACAACAATATAAAGGAACGGTCTTAATCGCCTCTCATGAGCCTTCTTTCTACGAATCATGGATAACAAAAGTGTGGAGTATAGAAGAATGGAACGTTGAACAATATGAATAAAGAAAAAGGCATTAGCTCATAAGAGCTAATGCCTTTTTCTTTGTGATTAACATGATTTCCGAGAACTTTTGCATGAGAATTGTATGAAGAAGCACTCTTATGGTGCGCTTATAAGCATGCTTTTTCTTTTGTTATGTTTATATTTATAATAATACTAGATGCCTTTCCCTAATAGGCCACTATCTTTCTTTATATATATAGATAGTTTGAAACGGAATAAAAAATGATTCCTATATGTAAAGGATAATGTGATTAGTAGGGGAAGACAATAAAACTTAAAGGAAATTCATGTAAAATTCAGATGAGCTTCACATAAACTTCATATTAGAAATCGAATATAATTATAATAGGTTATTATAATATTGGTTTGTGATTTTTCATAAAATTAAAAGTTTGAAATAAGGAGAGATTTTCTCAATATAAAAAGGCTTAAATACAAACTGCATATGAAAATGAAAGGTCGATGAGGAAGGAAATAGCTCATTATAAATAAATTTGAGAAAAGATTGTATGAAGTCAATTTGTAATAGCGTAGCACGATGGTGAAGTTTCATGTAAAATAATAGTAAAAATATGTAAAGGTGTGGATGTGTTTTTGAGCATTGCTGAAGAGAAAATTCGACAAGCGATACGGAATGGCGATCTCGATAACATTCCGGGAAAAGGAAAACCACTACAATTAGAAGACCTTTCAATGGTACCTCCAGAACTTAGAATGAGCTATAAAATTTTAAAAAATGCGGGTATGATTCCAGCAGAAATGGAACTACAAAAAGATATATTAAAAATAGAGGATTTAATCTCTTGCTGTTATGATGAAGAAGAGAGAAAAAAGTTACAAGAAGAGTTAACAGCCAAAACACTACGTTTTCAGCAGTTAATGGAAAAAAGAAAAATTAAAGATAGTTCAGCATTTCGTATGTATCAAGATAAAGTATTTCGTAAATTACGTTAAGAGGGATAAGATGAATAAATTTGAAACGATAGAAGAATTAGCGACATATATTGATGAAAAACAAGTAGTACTTCTATTTATTAAAACGGAAAATTGCGGTGTTTGTGATGTCATGCTAAGGAAAGTAAATTACGTATTAGAGAATTATGATTACGTAGAGAAAATAGAAATATTACTACAAGACATGCAAGAGATTGCAGGGCGATATGCAGTATTTACAGGGCCAACAATTTTATTGTTTTATAATGGAAAAGAGGTTCTTCGTGAATCACGCTTCATTTCACTTGAAAATTTAGAGAGAAATATTCAACTATTAGGGAATTAAGGGAGGTTTTTATATGGAATTTATTATTATCATACTATTATTTGTTGTAATTGGAATAATTGTAACAGCTGTTCGATCAAACAAAAGGAAAGTTAATTTGATGAAACAGAGTAATATGCATAATTCGTCTAACAGCTCATCACCACTATTTTTCTTTGCTGGATCTGATGATAGCTCACATGATGGTGGTTCACATGATTGCGGAGGATCTTCTGGCGGAGATAGTGGAGGGAGCTGCGGTGGTGGCGGTGATTGATGAAAATACGCCTTATATAGGCGTATTTCTTTTTTAAACAAACGTTTGATTAGTTGGCTTACATATGCATAAAAACAGTTAAACAAACGTTTGATTAAATATCGTTGTCGGTACGCTTATGATTCAACTTGTACCAGAAAATATGGTTGGAAGAGTAAATGGAACAATTTTACCGCTGTTTATGGGAGCTATGCTAATTGGTACTGCTTTAGCTGGAGGATTAAAGGAGATGACCTCACTAGTTACCGTATTTTGTATAGCAATGTCACTTATTTTATTAGCAATAGGCCCGGTTTTACGTATGCAAATAAAGAAAGAAGATGTTGTTAATCGAGAGAAAATGACGAATTCATTGGTTTCGAAATAGCTATTGTAAGGGGGCTGAATTGCTCCTTTTTTCATGGCGATCTTTTGACAATGAAATGTACCGACTATATACTGATGTTGTAAAAACGATTTTACATGTTAGGAGAAAAGATGTGAAAAATCAAATTTATGAATTACGCACTGAAAATAATATTTCACAAGGTGCATTAGCCGATAAGTGTAAAGTTTCCAGACAGACGATAAATGCAATTGAGAATAATAAATATGATCCGAGCTTAGCGTTAGCCTTTCGTTTAGCGGAAGTATTAGGAACAACTGTTGATAAATTATTTTTGTACAAGCTGTAGAGTCTTTAATTGTAAGACGTTATCGATAAAAATAAAGAAAAAATCCCCTTCATGTTTGAAGGGGATTTTTTCTTATAGTGTTTTAGTTTTTGGATTAGGTGGTGTAATAGATGTATCATTTTCAGGGACTCTAGTTAAAAGAAATCCACCGATAATAAATAGTACAATAATACTAAGTACACCAGCGTTTGTTTTTCCAGTTAATTGAGTCGTAACACCAACTAATACTGGCCCCATAATGGCTGCGAATTTACCAAAGATATTATAGAATCCGAAGAATTCATTAGCAGATTCTTTTGGTACTAGTTTGGCAAAATAGGAGCGGCTTAGTGCTTGAATTCCGCCCTGAGATGTGGCAACGAGCATTGCTAAAATCCAAAAATCAAGTGTCGTTTTTAAGAAATAAGCATATGTGCAAATAATGATATAAATAATAATACCGACATATAGCATTTTTTTACCGGTAAATGTTTCCGATAGTTTTCCATATAATAAAGCGAATGGGCATGCGACAATTTGTGTTACAAATAATATGATTAATAGATTAGTTGCACTAATGCCGAGATCAGTTCCATATGCTGTAGACATAGTAATAATTGTATCGACCCCGTCAATGTAGAAAAAGTAAGCGATTAGGAACATAAATACAGTTTTATATTCTTTAATATTTTTAAAAGTATCAGCAAGACGCTTGAAGCTCATTGCAATTGGTCTTGGATGGCGTTCAATATAGTGTGTTTGCTCAACGTTTTTTAGCATTGGAATTGTAAATAACCCCCACCAAAGAGCTGTTATTGCGAATGAAATTTGGCTAGCAATGCCGACTGATAGAGGGATAGTTCCTTTTTGAGCAAGAATGATAAGAGCAATACAACCGATAAAAGGAATTGTACTTCCAATATACCCCAAGGCGAATCCTCTCGTAGAAATTCGGTCCATTCTATCTTTAGAAGTAACATCTACTAAGAATGCATCATAAAAAATGTTTGCTCCAGCAAAACCGACTAATGCGAGCATATAGCATCCTAATAATAAGTACCACTGAGAGGTTGGAACAACTGCTAGCATACTTGTAAATACGATACCGAGCCCAAAGAAGAATGTGAAAAAGCGTTTTTTAAATCCTTTATAATCAGCAACCGTGCCGAGAATAGGGGCAAGTATAGAAATTAAAAGTGTAGCGAATGAGTTCGCATATCCCCAATAGGCCGTTGAAGTTGCTCCAGATAGTCCGGCTTCTTTTGCAGCGGCTTTAAAGTAAATTGGAAATAATGCAGTTGTAATGACAAGCGAATATACGGAGTTCGCCCAATCGTATAATATCCAGCTTTTTTCTTGTCTGGACATTTTTTTCATATAATGTTCCCCCTTAAATTTGTTCTACTAACAGTGTACAAAATTAAAAATTGTAAAAAGAGAAACAGTGGTGATTTTTACATAACTTTTACATATATACACAGTTCTTTACAATTGAAGCAAATCCTCTACAATCGCTCCGTCTGTTTCACCTAAGTGCAAACCGAGTAATCTAGCTATAGTAGGACCTTCATCAATAAGTCTCATATACGGGATTGTAACGCCGCTTTTTATACCTTTCCCAGCAGCTATAAAAATTGTTTCATAGTTAGGTTTTGTTGGAGAATATCCATGAGTTCCAAATGTATATTTTTTACTAGGCGTAACATCTTTTTTTGTAATTTCTTTTATAAAATCTCCTGTATAGTTTTCCGTAAAATAATACCCTTCTCGTGCTTCTAACATGAATAAACAATTACCATCTGCACCGCATTCCTTCGCATCTTCATCATGAAGGATAAATTCAATTCCGTTTTGTTTATTTTGAAGCAATTCTTCAAGAAGTAGTTGTACTTCTCGGATTGTATCTGTATCGTTTTTGTCTTTCGCATATACATAGGCAGACCCGTCGCAACTTTGACAATAGGCCCTCCAATCTACTATTTTCCCTTTTGAATTTATAGAGATAAGCCCTTTTTGATGAAATAGCACATTTAATTGAATTGCTTTGTTTTCACTTAAAGCGCTATGATCGCCAAGAGCAATAATTGTGCTTTCTTCGTATAGTCCACTTTCTTTTAAAGCTTGAATAATTTTTCCTAGCCGTTCATCATGTCTATGAATTGCAGCTATTGTTTCTTTGGATTCAAAGCCGTGATAGTGTCTTTGGGTGTCTAAATCGGTGAAATGTACAAACATGACATTTGGCTTTTTCGTATGGATTGTATGTACAGCCGAAGCGAGCACGAAATCATCAAGTTCAGGTTGTGACAATCCATTTCGTATATGGCCGAAACGATGATTTAAATCTAATTGGTATAGTGGACTACCGCTAAATAAGGAAACTAACACTTGATTTTGCCACGGTCTATTTGGGAAAATTTCTGGCAAATTGTAATCGATTTTTGCTCTTCCAGTAACAGGCCATAGAAGGGCAGCTGTTGTTAAATTTGCTTTGCGCGCTTCATCGTATAAAGTTGTTCCTTTAATGGACTTTCGATACCAATGCCAGTCTGGTGATTCACGTCCTGGTTGAAGTAACGTATTGCTAACAACACCATGCTTATTAGGATAATTACCGGTTACGATTGTTGAGTGACTTGGATATGTTACAGAAGGATAAATGGGCTCTACCTTTTCCACAATCGCGCCCTTTTTTATTAGGGATTGGAAATGAGGTGATTTTTGTAGTATAGGAAAATCTAAAGCTGATAAACAGTCGAAAGATAAAATAATGACACGATTAGTTAATGCTTTATCCATAAAGTTTCCCTCCTGATTATATAAAACCTATTCTTATATATTACTATTAATACCTAGTAATAAAATATGTTTCTGGTTAAAATTTTATTGTTTATTTTCAGAAAAATTAAACATATAATAAGTATAAGGGAATGAATGGAAGGAGGGAATAATATGGATTGGCTAGATGGATTTGGTATCTTTTACATCATTGGCGGAATCACGATTCTCCTTGTATTTGCTATTTCATATTTACTAAAGAAACGTTTTCCAGACAAACAGTTTGATATTATATTTGCACTTAGTTTAGTACTTCTTTGTTTAGCTTTCTTTCCTGTAACAATGACCGCTATTGGTGGATGGGAAGGAATGGGATATGGATTTATTTGTTTCTTCGTTCTAATTGGTACACTTATCGGTATGGTTGCACATCAACTTGTAAAGATTGTTCGAAAGAGCTACGTATAAAACTACAAAAAATGAAAAGAATATATAAAAATAAGAAAATTCACTCTTGTTTTGAAGCGAAATTTATATTATGATAATCAACAAATTTATTTCGTTATAACGATGAAAAAGGACTAGTATATGTCTACCCCTTTTTGCAGAGAAAGAATCCATTTGGCTGAAAGATTCTTAAAAGGGCGATATGGAACCTACCTTTGCGTTCTGCATATGCAGCGGGAATTTCCCGTTATCAAAAAGAGAGCATGCACAATTTTTGTGTATGAATCAGGGTGGTAACGCCGACAAAGCTCGGTCCCTATTTAGGGGCGCGGGCTTTTTTGTATTTTCTAACAGGAGGAAGAGTGACTATGGCAAAAGAACAGGTACAAGCTATTACGAAGATGGAAGAGGACTTTGCACAGTGGTATACCGATATTGTAAAAAAAGCAGAACTTGTTGATTATTCCAGTGTGAAAGGGTGTATGATTTTACGTCCATATGGTTATGCATTGTGGGAAAATATGCAGAAAGTGATGGATGAAAAGTTAAAAGCATCTGGTCATGAAAATGTGTATATGCCAATGTTTATCCCGGAGAGTTTATTGCAAAAAGAGAAGGATCATGTTGAAGGGTTTGCTCCTGAAGTAGCATGGGTTACGCATGGTGGGGATGAAAAGTTAGCAGAAAGACTTTGTGTACGTCCTACATCTGAAACGTTATTCTGTGAGCATTTTTCAAAGATTGTGCAATCATATAATGATTTGCCAAAGCTATATAATCAGTGGTGTTCAGTAGTTCGTTGGGAGAAGACGACGAGACCATTCCTTCGTACAACTGAATTTTTATGGCAAGAAGGTCATACGATCCATGAAACGGCAGAAGAATCGCAAGCTGAAACGTTAAATATTTTAAATCTATATGCTTCTTTCTGTGAAGAGTATTTAGCGGTACCAGTAATTAAAGGGCAAAAAACAGAAAAAGAAAAGTTTGCGGGAGCAAAGGCAACTTATACGATTGAAAGCTTGATGCATGATGGAAAAGCGCTTCAAACAGGAACCTCTCATAACTTTGGGACGAATTTTTCCGAAGCATTTGATATTAAGTTTTTAGATCGTAACGGTAAATGGCAATATGTACACCAAACATCTTGGGGTGTATCAACAAGAATGATAGGTGGACTTATTATGGTTCATAGTGATAACAATGGGCTTGTAATGCCACCAAAAGTAGCACCAGTACAGGTTGTTATCGTACCGATTGCGCAGCATAAAGAGGGTGTGTTAGAAAAAGCAACAGAGTTACAAGGACGTATTCAGAAGGTTGCGCGTGTAAAAATAGATGCTAGCAATAAAACACCGGGCTGGAAATTTAATGAGTATGAAATGAAGGGTGTTCCAATTAGAGTAGAAGTTGGTCCAAAAGATATTGAAAAGAATCAAGTCGTGCTTGTAAGAAGAGATACGAAAGAAAAAGAGTTTATATCAATGGATCAATTAGAAGAACGTATTCCATCATTACTTGAGGAAATTCATATTTCTTTATTTAATAAAGCAAAAGTATTTCGCGATGAGAATACGTATAGTGTGACGAATTTTGAAGAGATGAAAAAAGCAGCTGACGAAAAGCAAGGGTTTATTAAGGCAATGTGGTGCGGAGAATTAGCTTGTGAAGAGAAACTAAAAGAAGAAGTTGGAGTATCTTCACGCTGTATGCCTTTCGAACAAGAACATGTAGCTGATGAGTGTATTTGCTGTAGTAAAAAAGCTAAGCATATGGTGTATTGGGGAAAAGCGTATTAATATGCTTTCTGATAGATGATAAAAAGGGCTTTGGTTTGCATAATAAAATGCAATCCAAAGCCCTTTTCAGTTTTATGATTTGTTTCATGTATTTTTTAGATGGAAGGATGTTGTTCTTATTTTATGTTTTTGCGACGAATAAACAATAACATACCAATTAGGAATGTTGAAAGTCCCATTAAAATAGAGGCAGGATAATGCGTTGCAGTATTAGGTAACTTATCACCTTGTTTTGTCGCGTTATCTTTTACGTTATCACTTTGTGAACTGCTATCGCCTTTAACTCGATTGTCCCCTTGAGAGCCGTTATCACCTTGCGAACTGCTATCGCCTTTAACTCGATTGCCCCCTTGAGAGTCGTTATCACCTTGCGAACTGCTATCGCCTTTAACTCGACTGCCCCCTTGAGAGCCGCTCCCGCTAGAACCGTTGCTACCAGAACCGTTACCGCTAGAACCACTACCACCAGAGCTATTACCGCCAGAACCGTTGCCACTAGAACCATTGCCACCAGAGCCGCTACCATCAGAACCGTTGCCACCAGAACCGCTCCCGCCAGAACCTTTGCCACCCGAACCGCTGCCACCCGAACCGCTGCCACCAGAACCATTGCCACCGGAACCATTGCCATCAGAACCGCTGCCACC
>NZ_JAKUFP010000016.1:0-103044 GCF_022663495.1 Bacillus cereus group sp. BfR-BA-01383 | reverse complement strand
CAAATGAAAAACACCTCCGTTGAATTTGCATACTTAGTATGCGAATTCAGGAGGTGTTTTTTTCATGTACCACTATTCGGGTTCACTTCAGATAATTGGATAGCTTTTTCTACATAATATATTACGCCACTTTAGGGCCTTTTCTCTCATGTCCACGTTGAACAATAAATAAGAAGATTGTTGATAAAATACCACCTGCTAGTAGTAGAATGAAACAACCATCCCAACCTGAACGATCAACAATAACACCAATTGCCGCATTTGCTACAAGACTTCCGCCTACATAGCCGAACAGACCACACATACCAACTGTCGTACCTACTGCAAATTTCGGTACTAATTCCATCGCACTTAAACCGATTAAGAACTGTGGTACATAAATTAAACATCCGATAATAGAAACTGCAATACTTACAACAAGTACGCTAGATGCTTGCCAATATACAACCGTACCAACAACAACTCCGGCCATACTAATAATACATAATGGCATACGTTTTCCTTTAAATAACTTATCACTTAAAAGACCAACGATTAATGAACTTGGAATAGCCATCCCTTCAAAAATCGCATATGCAGCATGTGCTTCATTTTTTGAAAAACCTTTAACGGTCGTTAAATAAAGTGGCACCCAGTTAATAACCCCGAAACGAATTAAATAAACAAATGCATTCGCAATACATAAATACCAAACGAACTTATTTTTCACTACATATTTCATTAAAATTTCTTTTGGTGACATCTTATTAGCGTTATCCGCTTTTTCAAGATTTTCATAGTCATTACGATACTCATCAATTGGAGGAAGACCTTCAGATTCTGGTGTATCCTTCGCATTAATCCAAACAAGAACTGAAATTACCATTGCGATAATCGCCGGGAAAATAAATACGCCGCCTTGCCAATGGTTTTCACCAAAAATACCTACACCAATTCCGACAAGGGGTGGCACAAGCATTCCACCAACGTTATGTGAAATATTCCAAATACCTGTTTTCGTACCACGTTCTTTCTTCGAGAACCATTTCGTCATTACGATACTACAAGGTGGCGCTCCCATACCTTGTACAATACCGTTCAGGACAAGTAATGTAACAATCATCCCAAATGAAGATGCAAAACCGAAGCAAATATTTACAAGCCCTGATAAGAATAAACCGACCGCGATAAAGCGCTGGGCGAAAGCTTTATCTGACAAATTCCCCATAAAGAACTTACTAAATCCATAAACAATCGCCATTACTGAACCTAGTAGTCCAATTTGAGCTGTACTAAAACCGTATTCTTGTACTAAATACGTACTTGATAACGTAAAGTTACTTCGCACTAAATAATAAGCAGCATATCCAACTGAAATTCCAATTAGTACACGAATACGCAGCAATGTATATACTTTAGCGATCATATCCGCTGGTAATCTCTCAATTGCAGGTGCTGGCTTAAGCCATTTAAACATATACTCTCGTCTCCTTTTCTCACTTTTGAGAGAGACGCTGTCTATTCCATATCTCGATTATTCCACTATTTGATATATTTTGGTTTGTCCTTCTAACCGGCTGTCCTTCTATTTCTTTCTCATTCTTCGCAAACATCGTCGGTACGCCAAACGAAACTTTTTCTAAAATGTGCCCCGCTTCTTCTGATAAACAATAATCAATAAATAAATCCGCAATAATACCACTCGGTGCACGTTTTAACTTCGAAATCGCATTAACGGACAACCCTGTTTGCTCAGGTTCGTTACTTAAAATAGGAAAGCCTTGTTTTTGAAGCATTCTCTGATCTCCCATAAAATTGATGCCTATCATATATTCACCGCTCGCAACAAGTTCCGCTGGTATGTAACCATTCACCGTTACTTCTCCAACCTGTCCTGCAAGGTTCTTAACATATTCCTTTGCTTGCTCTTCACCTAAAGTATCAATAAGTGATTGAAACAACGTATATGCTGTACCTGAAACGTTTGGATCGGGCATGACAATCTTTCCCTTATATACTGGATTTAATAACTCTTGCCACCTTGATGGATATGGAAGACCAAGCGGTGCTACCTCTTCATTCCACCGCTCTTTATTAATCGCAATCGCCAGTTTCTCCACTTCATAACCGTACCAATAACCGTCTTTATCTTTAACAGTTTTTAAAATACGATTCGCATGCTGACTAGTAACAGGAATAGATAGGTTTTTTTTCTTCATCATTTGATGCGCATCCACCGTACCACCAATAATAATATCTGCTTTCGGATTTCCAGCTTCCTCTTCTACCCTCCGAAGAAGCTCTTCTGTCGAAAGGCGAATAAATTCATACGTACATCCTCGTGGTTTGCAAAATGATGAAAGCAACGCCTCACCAACTTCCTCGCGGGCTGCTACATACGCAACAAGATGACGATCATCCAAAATAGGGAGACCACTTTTATTATATTTAATAGAGGTTGTATCTCGAGAGCAACTAGACATCGCTCCTCCGATTACTAGCAAAAAGAAGAAAAAGGCTATCTTTCTCATGACACATTCTCCTTTACAAAGAAATCTGCTAGAGATCCTTTCATATACATGACATTCCCGTTATTGTCACCGAGATATTGCACAACAAAGTACGATGGATATACAGAAATCGTAAGAATATCCTCCCGGTCATTCTTTATACGTTTACCTGTTTTATAAGCAGTAACATAAGCCACGGGCTCATTCTGTGATTGTAATAATTTCTGAATTTCTCCGTAATCTGTAATTTGCTTTGCGTATCGAATAGAATCAAACATTTGCGTAAGATTTGTAGTACGTATTACATCCCCTTGCCTCACTACAACTTCCTTTGCCTCTGCAAAGAAATTACTAATGCGCTCTGGTGTATAATACAGACTTAACAAATACGTTTGAAATGCTGAGATCATCGGATCCACGCCATTCTTTCCGTATACGTTCGCCTCATACTGGAACAAGTCACCTACTGCAAAAGTACGTTTATGTCCATTCAAGTACGTTACTTCTCCAGTAAATACTTGTTCTTGGCTCTTAGCTTCTCTCGGCTCTATTCGAATTCGGTCAAAGAATGAAACAATCGTATGTAAACGAACTTCATCCGTTACAACAATTTCTCCCCACTTCTCATGCTTTACTTTCATTTCAATAGGAAGAGATTCATTCACTCTTTGTAAAACGGCCTGCTTGTCATCCACAATTGTAATTCTGTTATATATTTGCTTCTCAATAACATAAAACACAATAAGAGAAGCAATGATACAAAAGACAAACGTAAGAATTTGAAATGATAGCCTTTTCATTTCTGCCTACCTCCAAGATAAAAAAACGTTGTTTCGAAAATACCGCATAATTGTTTCATAAATGTATCATTTAACCGCTTTCAAGTTTTTTATGTCTTCCATCCGTCTCGGAAGTAAAAATGTAATAAATATCGTAGTCCCAATCTCTTCGCTACTCTCAATTCGCATACTTCCGCCCTGCTTATTCATAATCTCTTGGCAAATATACAAACCATAGCCATTCCCATAACTAGAAGGAAGTACTTTACCTCCTGGAGACTCATTCCACTCCGCAAGCACACCTTCATCTATACCGATGCCATCATCATGAACAAAAACCTTTGCCTCATGCTCATTTACAATTACATTCATTCGAATTTGCGTAGCATCACTATATTTAATCGCATTATCAAGTACATTTAAGAAAATTTGCTTCGTCTTATCAAAATCGGCAACGACGTGTACTTCTGTTAACTCATTCATAACTTCAATTTCAAACTGCTGCAAGCGCGGTTTCACAATCGAAACTGCTTCCTCTGCCAATTCCTTTATATTCACAACTGTAGGAGACACTTCAAATGTGCTCGTCCCATATTTTGAAGACTTAAGTAGTTCCTCTACAAGTGCTAATAAACGCTCACTTTCTACAGCTACATAACGAAGACTCTCCTGCACATCCTCCTTCGATTGTAACTTCGGAATTAAATCTACATAACCGATAATGGCTGTTAGCGGTGTTTTCAGCTCATGCGTAATGCGGTCCAAGAAATCCTTCTGTTTCACTTTCTCTTCCTTCAGCTGCTTAATATGCAGTTCAATCCCATCAGCCATCGCATTAAAGGACGCTGAAAGCTGCGCAATTTCCACATACTCATTAAGCTCAATCTTACTTTCATAATCTCCATTCGCAAGCCGATGTGCCATTTGCCTTAACTGATCAATCGGCTTATGAAGAGACTTCGCCAAACGAATCGCAAAGAAAATCCCGGCAGCTACTAAACAAAGAGACGTCATTAGAAACGTCCAACTCACATTTATTAAAACTTCCTTCTCATCCGTTAACTCATTTATAAAACGAATACTCCCAATGACATCGTTTCCATAATAAACTGGACTTGAAAACAAAAGAATTGGAGCTGGGTCTCCCTCCTCGAAAACATACGATTTCTTTCCCTTCAAAGAACTCTCAATATCAATATTCCGATGAAGTAATGCTCCTTTTTGTGTATCTGCAACAACAGCTCCATTCTTCCCAATCATCTGCACACGGGCATCCATTCGCTTCGCTAAATACGAAGCAATTAAAAGCGAATTCGGACCTAGCGTCTCCACTTCTGCTTCCTTCTCTAAATAATTCATCGTATAAATTTGAGCCTCTACACTTAACTTTTCCAAAGAATCCGCCGCATTATGATACATATTCTTCTCTAGTGAAATATAAACAACTGCATACAAAAGAACAAGAATCGGGATCAACAATCCAACTATTCCAAACACCATATTTCGTTTTAAAGACATATCATCACCACTTAACAATCTAGCTTATAGCCAACGCCATAAATTGTCTTAATATACTCACCGCTCGTACCGAGCTTCTTTCGAAGTCTTTGCACCATAATATCTACCGCTCTCGTATTTCCGATATACTCAAAGCCCCATACTTTCTCAAGCAACTCATCTCTCATAAATACACGCTGCGGATTTGCAACAAACAGCTGACATAAATTAAACTCTCGGTACGTTAACTGAATCTCTTGTCCACTAACATGTAAATTTCTTTCCTTAGGACAAATTATTAACTCCCCAGCTCGAATTACCTCGTGACTTACATTTACCTCCTCCTTCTTCACACGCCTGCTCATATTCTTCACACGAAGAATAAGCTCCGCATAATTGAAAGGCTTCGTCACATAATCATCCGCACCAAGTTGCAGGCCCAGCAATTTATCATTCATCTGACTCTTTGCAGTTAACATGAGTACTGGAATATCTCTATCCTTCTCACGGAACAAACGAAGCAGCTCATACCCATCTGTATCTGGAAGCATCACATCCAAAATCAATACATCCGGCTGCTCATTCCATCTCTCTAAAGCTTCTCTCCCATCAGCTGCCGTCAATACTTCGTAGCCTTCCATCTCTAACTGCATACGAATCAAATTACGAATACTCGATTCATCATCAACTACAAGTATTTTCATCATTGTCCTCCTTTCATCCCGTATTATAGTACAGTTTAGTATAGCAAAAATCATACAAAAAAAGAGAGGGTATTGTCGAACATATATTGAACGACGATACCCTCTCTTTTTCATTTCTACTTACTTCTCATAGCCATGAGGTTTCTCCTGATGCCAATTCCACGCATGTTCAATAATTGTTTTAACCTCTACATACTGTGGATTCCATCCTAATTTCTCTTTCGCCTTTTGTGAAGAAGCAACTAAACGTGCTGGATCTCCCGCACGGCGCGGTGCTACCTCAGCAGGGATTTCATGATTTGTAACTTCACGAACTGCATCAACGATTTCTTTTACACTGAAACCATTACCATTTCCTAAGTTATAGAAATCACTCTCTCCGCCGTTCTGTAGATCCTTAAGTCCTAAGAAGTGAGCTGCCACTAAATCCTCAACATGAATATAATCACGGATACAAGTACCATCTGGTGTATTATAATCTTCACCAAACATCATAATCTTCTCACGTTGACCTAACGCCACTTGTAATACAAGAGGAATTAAATGCGTCTCTGGACGGTGATCTTCTCCAATAATACCATTTGGAGTTGCACCAGCAACGTTAAAGTATCTGAAAATCTTATAACGTAAATTAGAAGCTTGGCTATACCAATGAAGCATCTTCTCGATTGCTAACTTCGTCTCTCCGTATGTATTTGTTGGATTTGTCATCGTTTCCTCAGTAATAAGTTCCACATCTACCTCACCATACGTTGCCGCAGTAGAAGAGAAAATAAACTTATCTACCTTAAACTCGTCCATTACCTCTAATAAGCAAAGTGCACCATACACATTGTTATTATAATATTGAAGAGGCTTCTCCATACTAACTCCAACTAAAGAATCAGCTGCGAAATGCATAACCGCCTCAATATTTTCTTGTGTAAAAACATCTCTTAAAAATGCTTTATCACGAAGGTCGCCATTATAAAACTTCGCGCCCTCTGTAATTGCATCCTCATGACCAGTTTGTAAGTTATCTACTACTACTACAGATAAACCTTCATCTACTAATTTTTTCACAGCGTGAGAACCGATATAACCAGCTCCGCCACAGATTAGAATTGAATTCATTATATCCCCACTTTCCTCATAGCTATATTTTCAAGTTTATAACTATTTAATTTATAATACATTATAGCATAGACATCTATCTCAATTATCTATAGTGTGTACACTAAAACCTTAACGCTATTTTTTGATATAACCGTTTTTATTGTTTGACTGCCATTTCCAAGAATCTGCACACATTTCTTCTAATCCACGTTTTGCTTCCCATCCTAGTTCACGTTTTGCTTTTGATGCATCTGCAAAACATACCGCTACATCACCAGGGCGACGATCTGTAATTTTATAAGGAATTTTCTTATCTGAAACTCTTTCAAATGCTTCAACCATCTCTAACACACTATAACCTGTACCTGTTCCCAGATTATAAGCATCTACTCCTGTTGCATTCAGTACTTTCTCAAGCGCTTTTACATGACCATTCGCTAAGTCTACAACATGAATGTAATCACGGATGCCTGTTCCATCTTTCGTTGGATAGTCGTTTCCAAATACACTCAATTCCTTTAACTTACCAACTGCGACTTGCGTTACATATGGCATTAAGTTATTTGGAATTCCATTTGGATCTTCTCCAATACGTCCACTTTCATGCGCACCAAATGGATTGAAATAGCGGAGTAATGCAATGCTCCATTCCTCATCTGCCAATGCTACATCACGCATCATTTGTTCAATCATTAATTTTGTTTGACCATATGGATTTGTTGCACTTAATGGAAATTCTTCCGTAATTGGTGATGTTTCTGGAATACCATATACCGTTGCAGATGAACTAAAAATCATCTTCTTTACATTACGCTTTTGCATCACTTCACATAATACTAATGTGCTAATAATGTTGTTATGATAATACGTTAATGGCTTTGCTACCGATTCTCCTACAGCTTTCAAACCTGCAAAGTGAATGACAGCTTCAATTGTATTTTCCTCGAAAATCTTATTCAGTGCCTCGTAATTTACAAGATCATCTTTATAAAACTTAAATTGTTTTCCGGTTATCTCTCTCACTCGATTGATTGATTCTACTGAGCTATTTGAAAGGTTGTCTACTACTATAACTTCATAACCGTTATTCAATAATTCAACACATGTATGACTACCGATATATCCTGCTCCACCTGTTACAAGTATTGCCATAAGTATACCTCCAGTATTATTAAATATTAATAAAAAAGAAAATCCTTTATCTTTTATAAAACAAATGATTTTCTTCTCACAGATTTTATTTAGCTATAAAATAATCCGTTACATATTGCGCCCAAACTTCATGTCCTTTTGCACTTGGGAAACCAAACTCTTCTTGTAAGTAAGGTAAAATAGCTTTTGTTGTTGCATCAGGCCATGCTCCCCAATGATCAACATATGTATAACCATTTTGCGTTGCAAATTGCTTTAACGCTTCAATCGCTTTCGGATAATTTTTCGCACCATACACCGGGTTTGATGGTTGAATCATAATTGTAGCATCTTTTGCACTAGTAGAAAGTGCTTGAACGAACTTCTGCGTATTCGCAACAGAGTTGCCATTACCAGTTTTACTATTATCAGTAATAAATGGTGGCTCAAATAAAATCACATCTGGATTGTCTTTCGCAATCTCTTTATCACGTTTATTCGCGATTAAATCGTCTGTGCTTTCACCCTTATATTCCTTAACTGTCACATTCCATAAACCTTTACCATAAGCAGTTTCTAAATTAGCAGTTAACTTAGCTGCCCAAGCATCTTTTTCAGATGAAGAAGCTTCGTCACCAACAATAACAAGATTTACTGCCTTTTTATCCGCAGCAGCTTTCTTCACCTTCTCTTTTACTTCATCTGGTAGATTCTTCGCATATGCTTCATTAAAAGATACCTTCGCATCTTGTTTTTTCTCTGTTTTCTTCTCTCCACTATCTTTCACTTCAGCCTTTGTTTTCGTTACTTCACTCGTCTGTCCTGTCGCATTCGCAATTTTCTTATTCCAGTATAATTTACCGCTCACAATTGAAGCGACAAACAATACAAAAATACATAGGACAAGTACTGCTTTCTTATTCATCGATTCAACTCATCTATTAATCTCACAATATATAATACTAATATAAATTCATACAAAAATAAACCCAACTCCTACCAAAGGAGTTGGGTTATTACATATTACTTAGTCAATTCAAGATGCGCTCTTAACTTACTCGTTAAATCTTGTTTTGCTGCATCTGGAACATAGTAGTACCAAATACCATCAGCGGCTTTGTGACCGTCACCTGGGATTTGAATATCTTCACTATTCTGCAGACAATTTTTATAATTCATTTGCATATCAAACATTTGATCTTGTGTTAAGTTCGTTTTCACGTTCTTTTGAATTGCTGTTAACACATCGCCATAGCTCGATAAAGAAGAGAAGCTTGCACCTTTTTTAATAACTGCTTGCATCACTTGGCGTTGACGCATTTGACGACCGAAGTCACCACGTGGATCTTCTTTACGCATACGAATATACGCTAAAGCTTGATCACCTGTTAAATGAACATTCCCTTTTTGGAAGTGCTTTCCTTCAAGAGAGAATTCTAAATCATTATTTACATCAACACCGCCCACAGCATCAACAATATCCTTAAATCCTTCCATATTAACTTCTATGTAGTAATTGATAGGCACACCTAAGAATTTTTCGACCGTTGCGACAGACATATCTACTCCACCAAACGCATAAGCGTGGTTAATTTTATCACTTTTTCCTTTACCAACAATTTCCGTATACGTATCACGAGGGATACTTAACGTCTTCATAGAATTTTTCTTCGGGTTTAAAGTAATAACCATTAAAGAGTCAGAACGTCCTTTATCTTCACCGCGTTCATCTGCACCTAGTAATAGGATTGAAACAGGTTCAGATTTATTGATTTTTTCTTCTTGTTTATTATTTTGATCACGCTTTAAAGGTTTATGAACTTCATCTAATGTTTTTGAAACAGAAGAATATATATTATAAGCGTAGACTCCTCCACCTATAATTAATACTCCTATGATTCCTAATATCCATAATAGGATTTTCTTTTTCATTATTATAGACCTCTTCTTTCCATCATTCTGAATAAATATCCAGATAATAAAAGTATCAATTTAGTCTCTTATACTAAGAATGACATTCTATAGCCAATATATCAAAGTATATTCTATCTTAAGTAACCTAAACCGTTGATGGATTTTTCTTTCCCAAAAGCATAATCAATATTATTTCACTTTATAATACTCTACATACCAATTGGCGAACTCCTGTAAGCCTTTTTCTATAGAAGTTTCAGGTTTAAAATCTACAGCCTTCTGTAATAAATCAGTTGATGCATAAGTAGCTGGTACATCTCCTGGTTTGATAGGCTCAAATACCTTTTCAAATGCAACTTCTCTTCCTAAAGCTTTACCTAGTGCTTTCTCTAATGTTTCGATAAACACCATTAGTTTTTCAGGATTATTATTTCCAATATTGAATACTTTATGTTCAACATCACCTTTAGGTGGATTACTCAAAAGACGTTGGATTCCTTCAACGATATCATCTATATAAGTAAAATCACGATATAGGTCATTTTCAAAATCACCGTTATTAAATATTTTGATTGAATCACCAGCAAAATACTTATCAGTAAAACCAAAGTAAGCCATATCTGGACGTCCCATTGGACCATACACCGTAAAGAAGCGAAGCCCAGTAGCAGGAATCTTATACAAATGACTATACGTATGAGCCATTAGTTCATTTGATTTCTTAGTAGATGCGTAAAGTGATACTGGGTTATCTACAAAATCTGTTTCCTCAAAAGGAACCTTTTTATTTGCTCCATACACAGAACTAGATGATGCATATACAAGATGATCAACTAGGTAATGTCTACATGCTTCGAGAACATTATAAAAACCAATAATATTACTTTGAATATATACATCTGGATTTTCAATTGAATATCTCACACCAGCTTGTGCAGCTAAATTCACTACAATATTTGGCTTGTACTCTTCAAAGATCTTAGTAATCATATCCTTATCAGAAATATCCCCTTTAATGAAGGTAAATTTCTCATATGGCTTAAGTTGCTCCAAACGAGCATATTTAAGATTCACATCATAATAATCATTTATATTATCAACACCTATTACTTTGCAACCTTGCTCTAGTAATTTTTTAGATAAGAAGTATCCTACAAAACCAGCGGCTCCAGTAATAAGGTATATTTTATTTTTATCTAGAGGCTTGTAAATCACTGTTATTCAACTCCTTCATGCGATCTCTACTTGTTGATTTTCTACCAATAGAATGATATTCTATGCCTGCTTCTTGTATTGCTTGCACATCATAAATGTTTCTACCATCATAAATTAGAGGTGTTCGCATTAATGTTTTATAAATTTCTGGAGTTAATGCCTTCACTTCTTCCCATTCTGTGAAAATAAAGCAGACGTTTGCACCTTCTAAAGCTTGTTCAATATCCGTAGCATATGTGATATTACCGTTCTTATTTTTCCCCTCTGGATACACTTTAGCAAAGTTATTCGCACCTACTGGATCAAATGCATAAATATCTGCGCCTTGCTCTAACAGTAGAGGAATATTTTCAAGAGATGCAGCTTCTCTTAAGTCATCTGTACCTGGTTTAAATGTCAACCCTAGCACCGCTACTTTAAGACCGTTAAAAGTAATTAACCTTTGGCTCGCCTTTTTGTATAATAAAGTCTTTTGATCATTATTTACATCGATAGCGGCTTTTACCGTTTTTAATTCGTAACCATTTTGGCTCGCTAAATACTCTAATGCTTTAGTATCTTTAGGGAAGCATGATCCGCCAAATCCAATACCTGCATTTAAGAACTTACTTCCAATACGCTCATCAAAGCTCATACCTTTTGCAACATCCTGAATATCCGCACCAACTAACTCACAAAGATTTGCAATATCATTCATATAAGAGATTTTAAGGGCTAAGAAATCGTTAGAGGCATACTTAACCATTTCAGCTGATCTTCGGTTTACTGAAACGATAGGTAAATGAAATGGCTTATAAAGATTCATTAATACTTCTTCAGCCCATTTACTTTCTGTACCAATGACAACTCTTTCTGCATATAACGTATCATGAACCGCAGAACCTTGCGCTAAAAACTCTGGATTTGATGCTACTTCTACTTTTACATCATTAACTAAAAAGTCATGGATAAATTGCTCTACTTTATCGTTCGTTCCGATAGGAACAGTTGACTTTACAACAACAAGGCAATCTTTTTCTATACTTTCAGCAATTTGCTTTGCAACAGTTGCGATATATGAAAGGTTTGCAGAACCATCAGCTTGTTCTGGGGTCCCTACACCAATAAAAATTGCATCTGCGTCTTTATATGCTAACTTGTAATCTGTTGTATAATTAATTCTTCCAGCAGCATAGTTTTTTTGCATTAAGTCCTCTAAATCTGCCTCATAAATTGGTGAAGTACCAGATTTCATTAACTCTACTTTTTTCTCATCAATATCAACACAAGTTACTTGATGACCGACTTCTGCAAAACATACACCTGCTACCAGGCCTACATAGCCTGTTCCTGCTACCACTATCTTATACATAGTTACCTTCCTCTTCATATGTTAATTAACAATTCTATATTCCTCAATAATATAGAAGAGACAAGCATTATACTATTTTATATTATTAACCCATTTTGATATTCATTTCCTAAAAAAATAAATAGAGTTATTTCATAAATAAAATCTCATGATTTAATATCCCACTAAAATAAAACTAAATCTCTTTTATCTTTTTAGCGGGTATCCCAACATATAATGAATCTTTATTTATCTTTCCCTTAACAATCGAACCTGCACCAATAACAACATTATTTTCAATAATCGTTCCTGATAAAACCCTTACCCCTGCTCCTAACCAAACATTAGAGCCTATACTAATGGGATTAGGGATTACTGGATTATCCCTGTATATAGTTCCAGATGTATAATCATGTTCAAAAGAAACAATTGTACAATTATGTGCAATCGAAACATCTTTTTGTATTTCTACTCCACCAGTAGCGTCAATATAACATAAAGGATGAAAACTAACATTATCTCCTACTACTAAATTTTCTAGCTTAAAGAAATATACTCCAGGTCCAATTAAAACATTCTCCCCACAAGATTTACATAAAACCTTAAATATAGTATATCTTATTCCTAATCCTAAATATCCTGGCAAATTTCGATTTAACACTAATAAAGAATACAATACTTTCCGTGGAAAAAAACCCCAAATCCCTATCATTATTCTTAAAAAAAATTGGAATTTCTTTGCTTTTTCTCTTCCTCTCAATTTTTTCAAGCCCTTCCCGTTAAATAATTAATAATATCCCGTTTTACTTTATTTTTGTTTGCACCATACTTAAATCTCCAAATAAACAAAGCAAGCATTCTACAAGGGACTGGATAAATCCTATATTTATTAATAATTTTTGGTATTGGATGATTATTTTCTTTTAAAATATTGAATAATGTAATTCTTGCCAAATCCTTATTTAAAATTTTTCCCAGTCTTTTTTTCATAGATACCTTTTGTATAGATGAACTTGTATTATTCTGATGTCTCCTATAACACATTAAGGGTTCCTTAAAAGCATAACCTTTATTATAAGTCAATAATAATTGTATTAAGGCAAAATCTTCTCCCTGAATTAAGGTCGGAAATCCACCCACTTTAATAAAATCATCTTTTCTTACAAGAAGGCTACTAGTAGGCACTGAATGAATACGAAAATTCCAATCAAACTCTATTATTTTTGGCGGTAAAGTGTATAAATCAAATACTTTTTCATGATTCTCCAAAATTATACTATCTACTTCAATATCATCGTGTATTATTAAGCCGTTTGAAAATACAAAAGAAATATCCTGTTCCTCTTTAAAAATTCCCATTTGTTTTTCAAGTTTATTAGGAAACCAAATATCATCAGCATCAAGAAAAGCAATAAAATCTCCGGTAGCAATATTTACACCTTTATTTCTTGCACTAGAAGCTCCACTATTTTTTTGAGTAACATATTTAAATCTTTCCTTATTATTTTCTAACCACTCTAGCGTTCCATCTGTTGACCCATCATCTATAATGATAATTTCTTTATTTGTATATGTTTGATTTTCTACACTTTTTACCGCAAATTCTATTAATCTTCCTGGATTATAACTTGGTATTATAATACTAACCAATGGCTCTTTCATCAATCTCAATCCACCTTAAAAGCTTCTTTAAATTCATTAAAGTAGTTTATTTTTTTCTCTTTTAAAATGTCCTCTCTATAATCCTTGATCTCATTAATTCCTAAATTAGAAAGTTCACTTAGTAAAGACGGAGATTCCATTAACCTTATAATTGCTTGAGCTAATGTCTTATAGTCACCGACAGGAGCTATACACTCTTTAGGCAAAATTTCAATTGATCCAGAAACTTCTGTTGATACTACTGGTAATCCTCTAGCTAACGATTCAAGTACTACCCTAGGCATACCTTCTGTAAGAGAAGATAGAACAAATAAATCATTTTGATCATATAAACTAAAAAGTTCCTCTCCCCATGGTACAAAACCATGAAAATTTACATATTGTTCTATTTCCAACCCTTTTACAAACTGTTTTAATTCCGATTCAAGAGGACCTTTTCCCACTATGTTTAATTGAATATTATAATTAAATTTTTTTACAATAAAATGAAGTGCCTTTATTAAAGTTTTTTGATCCTTATAAGGACTTAAATTACCTACATTAATTATTTTAAAAGGTTCTGAAGGTTGCTCCCAAACCCTTGGCGTTTTAATAAAGGAATCTGGTAATCTTAAATCACTTATTACTGCTGCTTTAATTATATTTTTGGGCGCATATCTTTCTTTTAAAGTATTAGAAACATAAATACATCCGTATGCCCTTTCAAGATGCCTCATATGCATTTTTAGAAAAATTCGCTTTACAACCTTGGCAAAAGGAATACCCCTAGCTTTTAAAAAGCCTTCGTGCATTGATTGCTCGCCTCTACTTTCAACAACATAAGGCTTTTTATATTTTTTTAAAGCACTGAACGCTAACTCAGCTTCAAATGATGGACTATGCAATATCCCACCATCTAATGATTGAACTAATAAATTAATCTTATTTCTCACCTTTATTATACCAATTACATCTTTTTTCTTAATAGCAGATGAGTCAATAAATTTTACCTTCTTATTATCAGCTCTTTTACATCCAGTTGGAAGCTCATTTACTTTTTTTAATGGAGCTAAGACAAAAATTTCATCAAAACTTTTAAGATATTCATCCCACATCGTATTATTATATGATGTCGTTGTCCAAACTCCATCTTCACTTTCATAGTATTGCGAACTTATAGCAAAAATTATTTTCATGTATTAAACCTCTTTTTCTTAAATTTCATATATATTATTAACGGAAAGATTAAAAACAAATCCTTTGTAACATGCCATAATATTAACCTTGAATCGTGCAGTAAAAATTCCGCACCAAATGTAACTAACAAACCCGCTACAATCGGTGTAATACTCCCAAATTTATTTCTATTTATTACTTCATTTATAACTTCTAGGCAATAGCCAAATATAATCGCTAAAGTCCATATCCCTAAAAATCCAAAGTTTACATAACTTTCCGCCCAAAATCCTCCTATTTTTGCTGTAGTAGGTCTATATTGTTCATAAAATCCTCTACCAGATTCTGCATCATGAGACAAAGCAATCATACCCGGGGGCTTATTAGGTACAATCCAACTAGGTAACATAGTTAAAGCAGCATCAACATAAGTTTTTCCATGCTGGTAATCAATATTACCATTGGGTTGTAATTCCTTATAATATAACATCCAAATGTAATAGCGCCCTAAATCTGTAGCAATTGTGTAACTAGGCGTCAATTGTTCATATTGGTTTTGAATAGACTGTCGGTAATTACTATCTACCAAATAATCGGTATTATATTCCGCATACTTAAATAACTTATATTGTGTAAGCAATGGTATTAATATAAATGCAATTACTATTAGCTTTGTAATATTAAATTTTTTATTTAAATAATTTACATAGATATGTAATCCCCAAAATGCATAAACTAAAATAAAGAATCTGCTACCTCTATCTAAGTTAAATAAAGAAATTAAGACCACAATAACTAGTAAATATATTAACCCCAGAAACTTTACGTTTTTACCTTTCTTAGCAACTTTACTAGCCCAGTTAAAATATAAAAATATTAAACCTACACTAAAAAAATCATTTAAAACATAAATGGTCCCAGTTAATGCACCTAAGCCTATCCCTGACTCTATAATCATATTTGCACTAAAACCAACTAGTATATAAACAAAAGCGATGAAAGAAATATTAGGTACTTTTATTTCTTCATTCTTAAAAGCTTCTTTTTTTACTCTCCATTTAATATTTTTTCTAATATAGCTACCAAAATAAAACAATGGTATCACCGGTAATGAAGTCCAAGCAATAATAGCTATTAGATTTGTAAAATCAGATGGTAAATTATTCGCAATCGGTTGATGCGTTATTAGATGGTACAATGGAGAATAGATAAAAATTAGTATCGAAGTATACGTAAAAATAGCCCAAATATCCAAAGTGGGTACCGTACGAAAAATTATTAATATTATTCTTCGAATGATAAATAAAGCTGTAATTGCAATCGGTATTAAAGCAACTACTTCATTGGTGCTAAAAAACAAAAGTGATATTGAACTAAGTATTACAAGTAGAGTTACGAGTAATACATTAATTAATAGTGGAAATGAAATTACATTTCCACTATTACCCATGTTACTGTGTTTCATAACTTACTTTCCTTTCATTTGCTTTATTCACTCTTAAAATTATTACAAATCTTCCAATCGCAGTAATACAAGAGCCTACAAGTAAAGTAACAGCAGCACCGTATAATCCCCATATGGGTATTAATAAAAATGCACAAATACATGTTACAATTAACATGAAAATAAGTTGAGGTAACTCATTCTTATAAGTTTTAGTCGCAATAGTTGCGTATCCCATAAACTCAGCAGGATATCTAAAAATAGTCGCTGCCATTAAAAGAGTTAAAAGCGAAGAATATTCGATATAATCTGGTCCAAAAAGAATATACAATAAGAACTCTCCAAGATAAAAGGTCAATAATGTACTTACCAGGCCTAACATCGAGCCAAAGATAACTAGTTTATTAAATAATTTATTAAAATCACTTTTTGACTCCCGATCACTATAACGAGATAATCTATTGCAAAAAGACTGCCCTATCGCACCAACGAGAGTATTTCCCGCTATCATTAGATACGAGAGGGCTGTAAAATAACCTAATTGTTCTGTATCAGTATAATAAGTAATAAAGTATCTAGTTATATTTGTATTTAATGAATATAGAAGTGAGATAATCCCCAAAGGTAACAGAGCCCTATATAAATGACTAACCTTTTTCATATCATTAGGTAATTTCAAGTAAGCTTTAATATTTCTCTTCTTATTCATATTAATTTTAGAAATATCATATATTAAAAGAGTAAGTAACCATGATAATCCTATACTAAGAGTGGCCAATAAAATATCTCTTGTGAAATAGTAAAAAATAAAAAATAACAAGGTCGATGAAATACCTTTTATAAAATTTGAAAGTCCTACTTCGTGAAGCTTTTCTTGTTGTTGTAAAATACCATAAACTAATTCGGAAACTAATTGAACATTTTTGGCTAACAAGTAGATAAATACTAATTGTGTTACGTCAGAACTAGCTTTTGTAATAAAGCAAATACCTAAGGATATTATAGTTGCTAATATTACATTTAAAATTACAATTTCAATATACGAAGATGAGTTACTTTCTTCACTAGTAACTTTATTTCTAATTTGCATCGTAAAAAACATGTATACAGGACCTGTAATCGCCAGCATTAATCCAAACTCTCCTACAACTTCAGCATTACCTAGTCTCGCCAATATTATTATTATTAAAAATTGTGATGCCATAAAAAATGCTGATCCCATAAAAACTGATATAACCTTAAGTAACATAGACTTAGAATTAATCATAATATCATATAACCCTCTTACTTATAATTATTTCTGTACACTGTTTATTACGTCTAGATAGGCATTCAGAACAATATTTCTATCAAATTCCTTTTCAACTTTCTTTCTACCTGCTAAGCCCATGTTCTTTTTATCTTGCCAATCCATACTTAAAAAGCGCTCTATTTTTTCTATTAAGTCCTGACTATTTTGTTGTTTGACAATTAAACCATTTTCTCCATTTTCAACAATTTCTCGACAGCCACTTCTATCAGTGGTAATAATAGGCCTTCCACAAGCAGCACTTTCGAGTAATACATTAGACATACCTTCTGGATAATATGTAGGATGAATAGTACACTGAGAAATTTTATGGAACTCCTTGATATCACTTTGCATTCCATGATACTGAATTATCCCTTTTTCCTGCAGTATCTTTAATTTTTCTTCATATTCATCTTCACAAAATCCTAAAATATGGAATATAGTACTTGGGTATTTCTCTCTTATGTATTTAGCAGCATCTAAATATTGATCAATACCTTTTTCCTTCATTACACGAGCAATAAATAAAAAATTAACCTCTTTATCCAATGGATATTCCAGTATAGGATAATAATCAAGATTAACACCTGATCCTGGTATTAATCTTGATTCCCCCTTAACAACCCTTTTTGTACTAAAAAAGTTTTTATTTGATTCATTTTGGAAGAATACACATGTCGCGTCTTTTAGGGCGCTTTTATATAGAAATAAAGTGATTTTTTGTAATATCCCATCATTTTCTACCGCTGTTCCAAGACCAGTAATATTACATACATAAGGAATACCTGCCATCCTACAAGCTAGACCGCCATATACGTTAGGCTTTATTGTGTAGGTTAACACCACATCAGGTTTAACCTCTTTAATAATTTTTTTATAATTCATAAATAATTTTACATCAGTTATTGGATTAGTACCCCTTCTACTGATTGGTGTATTAATGAACTCACATCCTATTTCCTTTAATTGATGTATAAATTCACCACCTGGGAGTGAAATATAAACTTTATATTCTTTCACTAACTCTTGTATAAGCTCTTTTCTAAATTTATATAAACCGACATCGTTATTTGCTAATATTAAAACCTTTTTCATTCTATAATCTCCTAGATGGAACCCCAACATAAGTTCCTAATTCAGTTATATCCTTAACAACAACAGTTCCTGCACCAATCCTACAACCACCGGTAATATTAATATTATTACTTATGATACTACCAATTCCCAACCAAGTACCTCGCCCAATATTGACCGTACCTGCCAAATGTGCCCCCGGTGATATATGAACATAATCCTCAATTACATTGTCATGATCTACCGTAGAAGCAGTATTAATAATGCACCCTTTTCCGATTTTAGTACAA
Source organism: Bacillus cereus group sp. BfR-BA-01383 (assembly GCF_022663495.1). Lineage (NCBI taxonomy): Bacteria > Bacillati > Bacillota > Bacilli > Caryophanales > Bacillaceae > Bacillus > Bacillus cereus group sp. BfR-BA-01383. The sequence goes on along the minus strand of NZ_JAKUFP010000016.1, from coordinate 83,974 downwards.
CAATTAATCACAGCTCCTGCCATAACTACAGTTCCTGCTTCCAAATAAACTTGTTCCCCAATAATTGCACTCGGATGAATTAATACCGGGATACTCGCCTCTTCAGTCTCAAGTTGCCTCTGGATTTTCTCTCGTATGACATTATTACCAATTCCAACAAAAAAATCGTAATCATCTATATACTTTGAGACACTTGCTGATTTGTCAATTATTTCTATTCCCATTGAAGATTTTACATTTTCTTTATCATCTAAAAAAGCAATACTCTGCCATTTATTCATTTTCAGTGCGATATCGGCTATAACTTTTCCGTGGCCACTAGCCCCTATTATAAGAAGTTTTTTTTTCATAACCTTATACTTCCTTTTCCATTCCCATTAAATGGTTCCATTGTAGCAGCAGTTTCTGAATTAATTCCTTCTCTAATAAAAACTTTCTTAATTGTTAAAAGGATAATCTTCCAATCTGTAGTGAAACTTCCATTATCTACATACTCTACATCGTAATTAAATTTCTCTTCCCAACTAATAGCATTCCGACCGTTAACTTGTGCTAACCCTGACAATCCAGGCCTAACTTCATGGCGACGCTTTTGATGTTCATTATATAGTGGTAAATACTGAACTAATAAAGGCCTTGGTCCTATAATTGACATATCACCTTTAAAAATATTAAAAAGCCCAGGTAATTCATCAAGTGATGTCGAACGTAAAAATTCACCGAACTTAGTAAGTCTTATACTATCAGGTAACAGCTCACCATCTTCGTTTTTTTCATCGGTCATTGTTCTAAATTTATACATTTTAAAAATGTTCCCATGTAATCCTGGTCGCTCTTGCTTAAACAACACTGGACTACCTAATTTTGTTTTTACAAGAAAAGCAACTATAATAAATATTGGACTAAGCACTACAATAGCAATTAAAGACAGCATAAAATCCATCGGTCTTTTTATAAACCGTCTATAGATGCCAACTTTAGAACTCCTCATTACGCTATCCACAACCCTTTAATAATTTTCACGACTCTATCTAAATCTTTATCTGTCATTTTCGTATCACTTGGTAAGCAAACACCATTCTCAAATAGCTTCTCTGATACATCTGTCCCAACAAAATCATATTTTTCAAAGAATGGCTGTAAATGCATTGGCTTCCACACTGGTCTAGATTCAATATTTTCTTTTTCAAGAGCTTCCATCACATCAATCGGTCGAATCTTGCCGTTCAAAGTCATAGAACTTAACCAATAGTTTGGTTCATTCCATTCATTGCTAGGCATAAACTCAATACCTTCAAGATTTCCTAATTCTCTCTTATAAAACTCGAATATGTATCTTTTCTTCTGAACTCTTTGATCTAATACTTTAAGCTGTCCTCTACCGATTCCGGCAACTACATTACTCATACGATAGTTAAAACCTAATTCACTATGTTGATAATGTCTTGCTTGATCTCTACTTTGAGTAGCCCAAAATCTTGCTTTTGAAATTCTTTCCTCATCATTAGAAACGAGCATTCCACCACCAGAAGTAGTGATAATCTTATTTCCATTAAAAGAGAAAATACCATAATCGCCAAAGCTTCCCGTATGTTTACCTTTATAGTATGTTCCTAAAGACTCCGCAGCATCTTCAATTAAAGTAACGCCATACTTTTTACAAAGTTCAACAATCTTATCCATATCTGCGGAAAGCCCATAAAGGTGAACTACTATAACTGCCTTTACATTTGGATATTTTTTAAAAGCCTCTTCTAATGCTTTAGGGCACATATTCCAAGTTTCATAATCGCTATCTATAAAAACAGGAATAGCATTTTGATAAATAATAGGATTTGCAGTAGCTGAGAATGTAAGTGTTTGACAAAAAACAACATCCCCCTTCCCTACTCCCGCTGCTTTTAATGCCATATGAATTGCAGCTGTTCCAGAAGATAGTGCTGCCGCTGCCTTAGATCCCACTTTCATAGCTAATTCTTTTTCGAATCCATTCACATTTTCCCCAAGTGGTGCAATCCAATTTGTATCGAAAGCTTCCTTAACATAATGCATTTCATAACCTTCATCACTCATATGTGGTGATGAAAGAAATATTCTGTTTCTCATTTAAAAAACTTCCTTCCCTTAAATTAATGTTTAACATTAACTTTATTATTGGCAATTTCTAATAATCGTTCTCTTATTTCCTCTTTACTGATTTCTTCAAAATCATTCATAAACTGTCTTAAAACCTCTTGATCCATTAAAACAGCTTTTCCTATATGAATCTTAGGGAATATTTGCTCCGGATGAATTTCACCTTCATTTAATAACTCTTCATACATTTTTTCACCTGGTCTTAATCCAGTAAATTCAATTCCAATTTCCTCAATTGAATACCCTGAAAGAGTAATTAAATTTTTAGCTAAATCAACAATCTTTACTGGGTCTCCCATATCTAGTACGAACAATTCTCCACCTCTAGCTAGTGTTCCAGCCTGAATAACTAATCTTGAAGCTTCCGGTATTGTCATAAAGTAACGAATCATATCAGGGTGAGTAACTGTTACAGGTCCACCTTTTTGAATTTGTTTCTTGAATAATGGGATTACACTTCCTCTACTTCCAAGAACATTACCGAATCTAACTGCAACAAAACGTGTACCAGTACTAATGGATGCCATATGTTGGACAATCATTTCCGCAAATCGTTTTGTAGCTCCCATTACATTCGTCGGATTTACCGCTTTATCTGTAGAAACCATTACGAACGTATTTACTTTAAATGTATCAGCCGCTTCTGCAACATTTTTCGTACCAAAAATATTATTTTTTACAGCCTCTTCAGGATTACGTTCCATTAAAGGTACATGCTTATGTGCAGCTGCATGATATACGATATATGGTTGATGCTTGTTCATTATTTCAAAGATTTTATGTCGATCTTGAATATCAGCAATTTCTGTCGTAATTTCCACTGCATCTTTATAAGTAACTCGCATTTCCATTTCAATAGTATAAATGCTATTTTCACCATGTCCTAAAAGAACAATTTTTGCAGGATTATACTTCATCACTTGACGACAAATTTCTGATCCAATTGATCCGCCCGCACCCGTTACTAAAATCGTTTTACCTGCAATCTTTTCCCCGATGCCCGCGTCATCTAATTGAATTGGCTCCCTACCTAATAAATCTTCCACTTGTACATCCCGGAATTCATTAACAGAAACTGTACCATCTAGAAGATCTTCAAGCATCGGTACAATTTGAGTCTTTGCCTTCGTTTTTCTACACTTCTCAAAAATTTCATTTATTTGATTTCTACTTAAAGAAGGAATAGCGATAATGATATGTTCTATATCATTATCTTCTACAATTTCTTTAATGTTAGTTGTTGTACCAATAACAGGAACGTTATAAATTTCTAATTTTTGTTTATTTCTATCGTCATCAACAAAAGCAATTGGATATAAGTCTGCATCTTTATTATGTTGTAATTGGCGCACCACCATAGTTCCTGCCGAACCTGCACCAATGATTAATGTTCGTTTTTTATCTGCCGCTTTTGCAATATACGTATCCCGGAACATACGCCATACAAAACGAGAACCACCTATTAATAACAAATGTAGCATCCATGCCATAGCTAAAATTCGAACATAAATATCATGATTTATAATTTGTTGAACAATTGCTGTTACTAGAATAGATAGCGTAATCGCCTTAAATATTTGTATTAATTCCCCAATACTTGCATACTCCCACGCCTTGTTATAAAGCTTATAAATAGCAGCAAAAATATGATGGCTACACAATAATGTAATAGAACTAATAATTACTGTCGTGGGAATTTTACCTAATACATTCGGATGTATGAACCAATAACTTAAATATACGGCGGTTAATACAATAAATGAATCTAATAAAATTAATAATGAGAGCCGTTTTCGATAACTCAATATACCTGTTCCCTTCTTTATATAATTCACATCTTATTGATAATAAAAAAGGACATTCTCTTATGAATGTACCTCTTCTTTTTTTACAAGTTCTTTTATATACTTCATCAAGTCTAATTTCAATTCTTCGTTTTGAAGTGCCATCTCAATCGTTGTTTTAATAAATCCGAATTTTTCCCCAACATCATATCGAGTACCTTCAAAATCATATGCAAACACATGTTGAATTTCATTTAAACGTTGAATCGCATCTGTTAATTGAATTTCTCCACCTGCACCTGTTTGTTGGTCTTCAAGGAACATGAAGATTTCTGGTGTTAATACGTAACGCCCCATAATTGCTAAATTAGATGGTGCTGTTCCCTGTGCTGGTTTTTCAACAAATCGGCGCACCTGATATTGACGACCATTTTGCGTGATTGGATCAATAATTCCATAACGATGCGTTTCATTTTCCGGTACTGTTTGCACACCAATTACAGACGAATGTGTTGCCTCGTACTCATTCATCAACTGACGTAAACATGGCGTATCAGCTTGTACGATATCATCACCAAGTAATACTGCAAATGGCTCATTCCCAATAAATTTACGAGCACACCATACTGCGTGACCTAATCCTTTTGGTTCTTTTTGTCTTATGTAATGAATATTAATCTTTGAAGATGCTTGTACTTTTTCAAGCATTTCATATTTACCTTTTTCTAAAAGGTTTTGTTCCAGTTCAAAAGAATGATCAAAATGATCTTCAATTGCACGTTTTCCTTTTCCAGTTACAATAATAATATCTTCAATGCCAGATTCAATTGCTTCTTCTACAATGTACTGAATCGTCGGTTTATCAACGATAGGTAACATTTCTTTCGGCATCGCTTTCGTCGCTGGTAAAAATCTTGTTCCCAGTCCAGCAGCTGGAATAATTGCCTTCCTTACTTTTTTCAAATCAGTACCCCCAAATTTTTATATATATTTGTATATAACAATAATAAAAAAACCTACCTATAGAGTCATATTTATAACTCCATAGGTAGAGTTTCTATCATAAATAAATTATGGGCATCTAACCCAGCCTCACACCATGCTTTTGACAACAAACGCGTCTAAGGTAGAAATTTACTCTACCCACAGCACGACCGAGTGCCCCCATTGATAACGGTTAGGAGGCATCACCAAGTGGTTTTCTCTTTAAAAGAGACCGAATATTTTTCTTTGTCTTATTTTCTCGGGCTCTTCTCGATAAATCATTTTTCCACTTATTAGTTCATATGTATTTTCCTTGAAGTCGTACAATGTAGAACTCCCAAATGTTTTCTCTACTGTTTCATACGCAGCTTGCAAGTGAAAGGAGCGCGTTGTTGTGTTATGAGCATCTGATGATATGACATGTGTTAAATGATGCTCAATAAGTTGCAATGAAAACTTCTTGATTTTCTTTCCGAACTTTCCTGTGACGCTTCCTGCGGTAATTTGTGTTAGTGCCCCTTGATTGACGAGCTTATACAACACATCGGGGCGTTCAATAATTTCCATATTCCGTTCTGGATGAACAATAACCGGCGTGATCCCTTTCACACGTAATTCATATAACATTTTTTCTGCATAGCGCGGGACATGGTTTGTTGGAAATTCAATTAATATATATTTATCCGTACGATTCAATGTAACAATACGCCCCGAATCATAGTCTTCTAATAACTCTCCGTACAACCTGATTTCTTGACCAGGTAAAATGGTTAAATTGATATCCTCTTCTTTTAATCTTTCATTTAACTGCTTTACCTGATGAAGAATGCTTTCTGCTAGATTCATATAAACCCCATTTTGGTGATGAGGAGTAGCAACGATTGTATGAATTCCTTCTTCGCATGCTGCCTTTGCCATTGCAATGCTGTCTTCGATTGATTGTGCTCCATCATCGACATTAGGCAAGATATGACAATGTAAATCAATCATTCTATTTCATCCTCTCTCCACGTATTCTTCACATACTGAATATAAGAAGAAAAGATGAATGTTCACCTTTCCTTCTTTTGTATTTAGTTAGAACCGTAATAGTAATATTCGGATCCATTTTGTTCTTTATCGTTTAAGATAACGCCAAGTAATGTACCTTTTGCGCTATCTAATGATTGTTTTGCTTTAAGTGCCGCCTCTTTTTCTGTTACACCACTTCGAATAACAAGTACAGAAGCATCACATTGATTTGCCATAATTTGTGCATCTGTAACTGGTAAGATTGGTGATGTGTCAAAAATGACAAGGTCATACGTGCCAAAAGCTTCTGAAAGTAAATCTTTCATCGAGCTTGCACCCAGTAATTCCGCTGGATTTGGTGGGATTGGACCACATGGTAAAAATGTTAAATTACCGATTTTCGTTTGTGTCACACATGTTTCTAGTGTATTACTACGTGTTAATACACTTGTTAAGCCAAATATATTATCCACTTGCATCATTTGATGTAATGCTGGTTTACGTAAGTCTGCATCGATAAGTAATACTTTCTTGCCTTGTTGTGCGAAAACAATTGCAATATTAGCAGCCGTTGTTGTCTTTCCTTCACTTTGATTCGCAGATGTTACGATAAGAGAACGAATCTTCTTATCAACAGATGCAAATTCAATATTTGTTCGTATATTTCGGTATTGCTCTGACACAGATGATTTTGGTTGTTCATATGCAATCAGCTGACGGCGAGCACGTAATATTTTTTTCTTAAGAACCAATTGTATGACCCCCTACTCTCTTCGTTGCTGATAAACTACCGCTCTTTGTGCCATCTTCCTCCATATGAGAAACGACGCCAAGAACTGGTATACCAAGTTGTTTTTCAATATCTTCTTCTTTTTTCATCGTGTTATCTAAGTACTCTAGTAAGAATGCAATTCCAACAGAAGCCATTAATCCAACAACAAATGCAATTGCTACGTTCAGCATCTTATTTGGTTTAATTGGTGACTGTCCTTCTGTTACTTCTGCTTTTGATAAGATTGTTACGTTATCAACACTCATGATTTTTGCAATTTCACTCTTGAATACTTCCGCTGTTGTGTTTGCGATATCACGAGCTAGCTTTGCATCTTTATCTTGTACAGTAACAGCGATCACTTGTGAATCTTTCTCGTTTGCGACGTTAATTTTGCTATTTAAAGCCCCAGTTGACATGTTAAGCTTTAACTTTTCTTTCACTTGATCTAAAATAACTGGGCTTTTCACAATAACTTTATATGTATTTGTTAATTGAAGACTTGTTTGTACTTCACCAGGTTGAAAAACACCTTCTTGCTTCTTTTGATTAACAAGAATTTGCGTCGAAGTCTGATAAATCGGCGTTATAAAGTAGAAACTTACGATCGCGCTTACAAGTGCTGCACCAATCGTAATTACAAGGATCATAACTAATCGTTTTCTTAAAATAGCAAATAACTCTTTCAAACTTATTGTTTCTTCCATGCCTTCCTCCAGCTTTCAATAATTTGTTATAAAAACTTCTGAAAATAAATAAATTGTCAGGTTTTAGGCTGACAACAAAAATCTGGTATCTAGCCCTAAAGCTGTTTAGTGATAAATAACTATTTAACATATTACAGAACTTACATTAGTATAGCAAGAATTGTTGAGAAAATTGTTAGAGGAATTGACAAATATTATACTGCCGAATCTGACGAATTTCGACACGGTTTTTAATATATAGGTTTTCATTTGCTATATACTGTCGATATATGGGTATTATTAGTATTACTAGTGAATATACCATTGATTGATCTGTGTATTTATACTACCTTGTTTATAAAAATCTTACCATTATTAATTTTTCAACATCTTTTTCAGACTTTAGTTGATAAACTTTTTTTCGAAAGTCCCCTATATTTTTTAATCAAACGTTTGTTTAAGAGTAAGAGAACTTACCTATCAACAAATCCTCTTACCCTTCGTCCATTTCTTCATAATTCGCTTCAATAACAATAAAAAAGATGAATGACCATACTCTCTTCATTCATCTTCCAACGTAAAGTTATGTTAACAAATCTTTATTCTTTTTTATCACCAATTGCAAATGTGATTTCAGCTTCACAAGCGATTTCACCATTTACAGTTGCTACTGCTTTTCCTTTTCCAATCGGTCCACGGACACGTGTCATTTCGACTTCTAGGCGAAGTTGATCACCTGGGCGAACTTGACGTTTGAAGCGGCAGTTATCAATGCCAGCAAAGAATGCAAGGCGACCGCGATTTTCTTCCTTCTTCAGTACCGCAACAGCACCCACCTGCGCTAATGCTTCTACAATTAGAACACCTGGCATCACAGGATAATCTGGAAAGTGTCCATTAAAGTATTCCTCATTTGCCGTTACATTTTTAATCCCAACCGCATGCTTTCCTTCTTCTACTTCTAAAATTTGATCGACTAGTAGAAATGGATAACGATGTGGAATAATTTCTTTAATCTGTTGAATATCTAGCATATCATTCTCTCCTTATATACCAAATTGGTCATACCACCAACGCACTGTCCTTATTATCCCATTCTCCATTGTTTTTGTCACGAAAAACAAGAAATGCTTTCTACCCAAAATATCTATTAGGACTATTAAAAAAGATACACCCTTTTCCCTTCGCTAATCGGCATAACAAAATAATAGCAATTAACACGGAGGTTGGAAAAAGGTGTATATCAAAGTTAGGGAGAGGAAATATACATTATTTCCCTCATATGTCGTATTCATAACTCATTATAAAGGACAAAAATAAGAAAGAAAAATTTAATATTTACTCCTTTTTACCATCATACCCTTAATTTTCTACAAATTTCTGCAAATTTCTTCATTTTTCTTATATTATCTTAAATAGCATATCTAGAAATTAAGATTCGCAATCCAGAACACTATGCTTTATAAAAAAATAAATCTTCGTGGATTAGCCTTTAATAAAAATCCTATAAAATATCATCACAAAAGATACATTTACATTTTATATAAATATCCAATAATACATATAAATTCTTATAAATCTATTTAACGATATATAAAAATAGAATATAACTAATAAGAAATTGTTGCTTTCCCTTGTTTATCTGTTAAATAAGGCATTCCGGAGTATTTGAGAGAAAAATTCAAATGAAATAAAAAGAAATACTTATATAATATTCTTCACTATCTCTCTTTCATCTCCTCAAATCGTTTCCCTTCTTAATTACTTATATAAAATTAGTAGCAATTCAAAATACCAACAATTCATTAGGCACTACCTCTCATTAATCACTGACCATAAAAATGTCTACAAGGCGCTTCAAAATATATTATCACAACTACACTAATAAACCTTTATATACAAAAAACAGCGAGACCTCTAGTCCTAAGGACAAGGGGCCTCGCTGCTTTTTGTTATATGGTATAAATAAAATCAGGTTCCATGTTAAATTATAACACGAATATTTATACATGTATATAGATGGTATATTAATAAGACACACAAAGTATTTCTAATTTTTTTACTGGTCACACAATTAAATTAAGCTCATATTTCCATAAAAAGACCAGTACACAAATACCAATTATCCCCCAAACCATAAATAATCAAATTGTGTTACCGGCCCGAAAGAAATAAAGGCAGTGTATTCCTTAAATTTATAAAAAATAATTGTGACTAGTCATATTTAAATGTTTACCTTAGCCTGTTGTCCAAGTAGACTACTAAATAAACCACTTTCATCTTTTGCCAGTTGTGTGAAACTACCATGTTGAATAATTTGTCCTTGATCCATTACAATTACTTGGTCAGCTTTACGTATAGTAGATAGTCTATGTGCAATGACAATAATTGTCATGCTTCCTTTCAATCTTTCCAATGCTTCTTGTATTTTCGCTTCATTTTCAGCATCTAATGCACTTGTTGCCTCATCTAATACTAAAATAGAAGGCTTTCGAAGTATTGCTCTAGCCAGAACAAGACGTTGTCGTTCTCCCCCTGAAAGTTTGACTCCCCTATCGCCAATCAGTGTATCCAATCCTTGCGAGAGCCTGCTAACAAACTCAGCGGAAGCAGAAAATTCCAAAGCTTCCCAAAGCTGCTCCTCACTTGCATTTGGTTCAACCATTCTCAAATTGTCTCTTATACTGGCATTGAATAGAAATGGATCTTGAGGAACATAGCTAATAGATTTCCTCAATGATAATAGGTCCTTACTTGTCAACGGTTTGTTATCTATTAATAACTGACCGCTCTCCGGCTGCATAAGTCCCATTATGATATCAATTAATGTACTCTTTCCAGCACCGGAACGTCCTGAGATAGCTGTCATACAATTTGCAGGAATACGCAAATTAATATCTTTAAGTGAGTACACGGCATTTTCTTTATTGTAGCGGAAAGAGATATTTTGACACTCAATAGATTGTTCTATCTGCATAGGATTTATACAATCATTATCCTGCTCTATATCTTGCAATTCTATACTTTTCTTACACTCTGCCTGTAATTGCAGCAAATCTTTAAAAGCGGGAAGATTCGCTGCAATTTGTTCCATGTTTGATTGTATACCTGCAAATCGTGGCCACAAACGAGAAAATATAAGAATAATTAATAATAATTGCTCTGTTTTCGTCTGAAACAGCTGAACAGATAGAAAGATAAGAATAGCAATGAAAACAGCTGATGCAATTTTATAAAAGAGTTGAGAATTATTTCTCACCTTAACATATGCAAACTGTTCACGTTCCACATCTTCTACCCAATTACGTAACCACATATAACGAGATCGTTCTAGTGTATTGCTCTTAATATCCTTAATTCCATTAAAATGATCAGTTATACCTGAAAGATACGCTTTTGAATTCTCTGAGGTTCGACCACCTAATCTTTTTGATTTTTTAATAAATCTTCGTGAAAGAAAGGCAAGTACCACAGCGCAACATAGTAAAAAAATTGTTATATCTGCCGCTAACCAAAAAGCGAAACCAATCTGTATAAATGTAAACATTAAAGAAGTGAGCAACTGTAAAAATAAATTAGTGCCTGCGCTAACACGCCCTAATTCCGTTGTCAAAGAATTGATAAGATCTGATTTTCTCTTTTTCACAAAAAAACTCCAGTTGGCCTGCAACAATCCACGATAAGTTTCCAATCTCAAATGATTAATAAAACGTATCTGGATTTTCGCATTACGAACTGTTATATTCCTTTGCAAAAGCGCTTGTCCCACGACCAATATAATATATATTCCTAATACAAGTGGTAATCCTAAAGTAGTTGGAATCTCACCTAGGAATCCAAGAACCCCTGAAAGAGGACTTGTCTGTTCATTCATCTTCGCAATACCGCTAATACTTATCATAGGAATTAATAATAAAATGCCGATTCCTTCTACAAGACTGACTAATACCATTCCCATGAGATTAACAATGAGAATGTTTCCAGTAAAAGAGTATAACCGCTTTGTAAAATATAAAATATTTCTCATTTTCACTTCTCCTTACGGTACCTCATTTCCCTCCAAATCCATAAAACCGGTCGCAAAGGGAAATATAAAACATGCAGTTGTTTTGGCAGTGGTAAAGTTTCCACATCCTGAGGATAAGGATACAACCAACTAAGATGAAACAGTAGCTTTTGAGAGCTTGTCTTTAACAAATATAAATATCGCTCATGATATTTTGAAACTTCTTCTGGGACAGGATCTGTATGCAAGTTAATCATATTTTCCAAGTAATATATAGCAAGCTGCGCTAATTGCGTTACCCTTCTCCCTGACATTAATACTTTTGCCTCTTCCGCTATTATAAGAGTATCTAAAAGCTCAGAAGATAAAATAAGCGCCTGACCTACCAGTTGTTTGCATCCATATCTTTCCAACATAACAGTGAGTTCTTCCCAATCTATTTCTTTCCTTACCATACGGTCAATGTCCGTTAACCATCGAAGCCTGGACCAACCATGCCTAGTCCCATGAGTCACAAGAAACATAAACAAATCCTCTCTACCTAAAAAATAGACAGGATAATTTGTGACAGGACTCGTCCTCTTTCGCCCCCATAACTCATCGAAGTGTGGTTCCTTTCCCGGTCCTGGGTGTAGTCGCCAATGAATCTCCAATTTCACCTTACTTATCGGATGCATGTAAGTTGTATGGTGGCGTCTCCACTTCCATTCATTCATAACCGTCGGAAAATCATCCTCTTTGACATAACCATTCTTTACAAGTAATTCGTTCACTTTTCCAAGATCATCTATAGGAACAAGGGCATCCAGATCCCCTGATGTTCGAAGGGAAACATCTCCATATAGGTCTGTGCCAAGAATAGGGCCCTTCAAAAATAGAAGTTGAAGTTGGTTTTCAGCAAATAATTTACTTACTTTTCCCATTTCTCCACTTAAATGAAGCATATGGAATGTATTCCTTTTAAAATATGTACTTAATACTTGCACAACATTTGATGGAACTAACTGTTTATCAATAGATTTCATTTTTGGATAAATGAACGCGTACATGCGATGATGCAGCGCCAGTTTCAAAAATTTGTTCCAATCAATATTTATGAACCAGTCTCCCGGGATTTCTTGTATCTCTTTATCTTCCTTCTTTATAATTTCAAGTAACAATTTTAGTTCTTTAGGTAAATGACTCAAATCAAGATTACAACCGGTATACATCTCATTCTCCTTCAAGATTTTTTTACCCTATCCTTTTTGCAAATTTACCAACAACGGTAAATCTCTTCATTTCTTCTACGCCAGTAATATAAAAGGGCCCGCTACGTAACCACGCATGGGCAATCATATTTCCCGTCTCATCTTTCGCGGTCCCTAAGTAAAGGGTACTTTCAATTTGACGCTTCTCCAACATTTTCATTGCAGCGATAGCTTTAACGAGACACTGGCTTTCCCAAAATGTATAACGGCTCATCATATGCACTGCTTGAGAAATTTTCCTTAACGTAATCTTTTCCGATTCATCATAGCTTAAAGACGTTTCTGCCATATGAATTCCTAATATAGGAGCAGCTTTAGAAAACGGTATACTTTTAAGAATACGAGCCCAGCCTAAATAAAAGAAAGCTTCTATAAGTAATAATTTTGTTCCCATATCGAACGACAAGAAAGCTTTGGCTTTATTTATGATATTCATCGGTCCTACTCCTAATCTATTAAATCTGGAACGTTCAATTAAAAATCAAAGTTTTTCATCAACCGAGATTAACCCTTCTGCATACAAATGATTTAAGAAAGAGAGTACTTGTTCCTTACATTCTGCCTCTTCAATCATATATCGAGACAATAATATATCAATCACTTGATTGACAGATATTAATTCATTAATTAAACTCCAAATTTCACCACCTATACCTCCTAAGTTATAGTATTTCCCATTATGGATGCTCATCATCACTTTCTCCCCATCCATATCGCTCACTACATTTTCCTGACCTTGTACAACAAAACTGTGTAATGAAATTGTTTGTTTACTATTCATTATTTTTCCTCCTCTTTTAAAGACTCTAGAATTTTGGATACTAAATCATGTGCCGTAAACTTTGAAATAGGACGTCTCAATTGAAACATATCTATTTTGTTTACGATATTTGTTGAATGCATAAAATGCCATTCCATCATCCCCAATCGTGGGATTAATGAATTCCTATATGTATGACGTAGCAATGTGCGTAGTCTCTCCAGTCCTTCAATCTGCTGAAGTTCAACATCCCCATTTTCTACTTTCACTAATTCGAATACACCTGCCAATGGTAATGGTTCCTCGAAAAAGTTAGCTGTAACGGGGACAGCATATTTAGTTTCCCTTTCAAATAATGGCTGATAATTCGCTGTCTCCATTCCAAACTGATCAAGACTCTCTTTCCATAACTTTTGTTGCGGGTAAGATGGTGTAACAAAAGGAATATTATCCTCAGAAAGAGACACAGCAATTACATCATCACTTAAAAGCTCATAGCCTTTGCTTAAAAGGGCTGATGCAAGAGTTGATTTTCCAGCTCCTGATCTTCCTACAAAAGCATACGCCTTTCCATTGATGGCTATTACACTTCCATGCAGAGGGAGTATTTTTCTCTGCATCAACAATGCCCCCATACAAGTCCCAAGAATATAAAGCCGAATCTTATCTTGATCAGACCCTTTCATAGGTGAAACAATGATTTTTTCTCCATTTTTAATACAAAACGTAGCAGTTTCGGGGATTTGAAACATAATTAATTCTTCTTCAACTACAAACACTGACTTCGGAGAAGATAACTCTCCCCATAATTGGGACAAATCTGCAGTTTCTATTTTTACGTCTACTTCATTTTCGTAATTACTTACTTGAGGCAATTCCGGCAGGGGAATCTCACTTAATAGGGCTAATCCGAAGGCTTTGTAAATCTCTTTCTTTACAGTATGTATCATCTTTCTCACTCCAAATAGTTGAAAAATTGATTAAAAAAAACCCTTATACCGTAATTAAACTATATAAGGGCTGTAAAGCATATAAATCTCATTTAAATATTAGTGCATTAGCTGTGGTGAAGAGCGCCTTGCTCATCCTCATCTTCAAAAACTTGGTCAACAAGTCTCTTTCCAGGTCCAGCCATTGTCATGTTGATATCAAGTACTTCTAATACTGGTGATTGCCATTCTTGTTTCATAATTTCACCCCCTTTCAAATATATTTTTTGATAAATCGATAGACAATAAGACTACGCATTAAAATTCTAAAATCTGGATCAAACACGTATTCTACTCGTGGTTCTCCTTGAATTTTCAAAATCGCGCTCTTAATAATCTCCATATTAAAAAAGTTAGAGGCCACTGGGTCTTTACTAAGCTGCTGAAGTTCCTCGATAAACATTTTCCATGAAGGAATCATGCGATGAACCACATCAGCTGCCTGTATTCCCCGCACACGCTGATTTAACCTTACTTTGTCAGGAAGAAATCCTTTTGTGGACCTCCGGACAAGTGCACGATTTAAGCCATTTTGAACAAATTGTTCGAGTGGTAACGATAAACAGAATCGAATTACCCGTAAGTCATTCGTTGGATCATGCCCTTGTAAACCATAACGCAAGGAGAGCTTTGTTCCACTTGTACCCGTTGTATTCCACAAGTTTAGCTGTTCAAAATGTTTCTGCCTTATTTCATATATATTTGGGATAGAGGCCCCTGTTACTTTCACACCATGTTCTTCAAGCTTTCTAAATACATCAGTACGTTTGGCAAGTTCTGGACTAACTAACGTTGGCAGTTCGTATTGCTGTTCTGAGGAAAACATGTTTTTTATCGATGGAAATGCTTTCTCCCCTACAACTTTCAGTATTCTCGATTTTTTGACCCCAACGTTCTTACCATACAAATCAATTTCACGATAAAGCTGCAACCAGCTGAACTTTTTAAGTAAAATCGCATAATAATCTAAAGCTGGCCCCCAAGAGATTGTGAAATTTCCTCTCGCTCCATTTAAGAGCACCCCAATCCCTTGTTGTTGAGCTTTTTCATAAATTCCTTTCACCCAGACAGAATTTTCGAAAAATTTATATGGCATCTCCATAATCTCAAGCCAATCATCAATTTCTGAGAAAGAATTTTCTCCCGGAAAATTCAAATAATTCCCTTTAATATTCCCTACATGTTGTACTGTAGTTTGAATAAATGGCTTTTCATCAGCAATCGTATGACCACGAGTCCAATCAGTAAACCCTTCCGCAGGTACCGAGCTGAATGTATATAATTTTTTGTTCTCTTTTTGCAGGGCTCTCGCAGCAAAGCTAGCAACAGCTCCTGAATCTAATCCCCCACTTAAATGAGAACCAACATTACGATGAGTACGTAACCTTGATGTTACTGCGCTTTCAAATACGTCCCTGAACGCCTCTTCATAATCTTCATTTGATTTGAGTTGCAACTGCTCCTCTACAAATAACGTGTCGTATTTCGCAATACTAACTCTTCCCTTAACTACGGAGATAGTATGAGAAGGCGGGACTTGCTCTATATTTTTATGCACTGTTGAAAATGCATCTATTGTATCAAGCATATTAGGTATCGCTAAATATTCAGCTAACCATTGCTCATTCAATTCCTTCCCAACGTACGGTAAAGAAAACAGCGGTTTTATGCTAGTACAAAAAGCAAATTGATTTTGATTGCGGTAAAAGTAAAAAGTCCGACTTCCTGAAAAATCACGTGCACCAAAGAGCAATTGCTTTCTCTCATCCCAAATCATAAAAGCAAAATCACCAATTAGATACTTTGGTACATGCTCTCCCCACTTTTGATAAGCGAGTAAAATCAACTTACTATCAGGCATCTCTCTTCTATGTACCTTGTCTACTTGCAATCTATCGAATAATTCATTGCGATTATCAATAATAGCATCAGCAGTTATAACCAACTGTGTTTCATAATCATAGTAGGGTAATTGTTCATTAATAGATTCAGATGTTATCCATTTTGCATGGGAGCCAAAAAAAATATTTTCCTTGTGCCATATATCGGTATTGTCACCTGGATAACGAGATAAATCTTTCATGATTCCAATCCTATGTTCAGGCGGTATCGGTTCTCCATTTAAATGATAAATTCCGGTTATTGCACTCATTTTTTCCTCCCACTACGAGACAATTAAGGGAAAACCCGATGGATAAGTAAATTACTAGATATATCAAAAAAATGTTATTAATATACTAGAAAACCATTTCCTCGAACTACCTCGTTTACGCATAACAGATTTTAAAACCCAATTTTATAGCCTTAAATCTTTTTCAGTTGAAGTATTCAAGCTTCCAGGCTACCTATCCTATTGTAAACCCTTGCATTTTAATTTTCTCAAAAAAGAACAAAGGTGTGATTTTCTTAATTCGAATCAAAATATTACCATCTGAATTTTATATAAATAAAAATCACTGAATTTAATATATCGATAAAACGTTTATATTCTTTATAAAGAATATAAACTCAGATTACCATTTCACTATTAAATTGTCAAGTATCTATATACTCAAGAAAGTGAATATTTATGTATCTTTTTTAGTAACTGTAAGAACAAATAATACAGTACAACTTTAATCGGTAGGAGGCTTTACATCCCTACCGACTATTAATCTCATCAATCGAGCTTTTACGAACATTCCATCTATCTTCTAAGTTTCCCTAAAATCTTAAGGTAGTGCTCTTAATGCTCATAAATAGCAGGATAAACGTTATATCTTACAAATACACAGGAGAATTTTCATCTTTTTATATTTTTAAAATTTCTGTGCTATGATATTTTATATAATTTATTATTAACCCACTAATTAAAGTTGATTTTTCACTTGTTATGTTCTCTATTACTTTATTCTCCTGCTTCTTTAATCGAAACAGGAGAATAACCTTTTTATATTTATACCATTTTCACAAAGGGGATGATATAATATGCGTTTACCACTAATAAAAAATACCATTCGCATTTACCACAAGATTATGTACGCTTACTATTTCACTCTTTATAGGGATTGCCGTGACTTTCATTCAAAGAAAATTTTTTTCAGTAAAATGAGATTTCACAAAAACAGCACTGAATGAGATATTAAATCCTCCTAGTTCATTAACACCCTTCTTAATTAAAGCTGTTTCTATTTTTTATCTTTACATACCAGCACTTACCATCAATATATTCTTAATACATGTAATAACTCTTGTCTGATCTTTTTCTGTCATACCTGATCCAGACGGAAGACATACGCCTGTTGCAAATAATTTTCTAGAAACATCCTCACTCTCACTATGCGGATAATACATTACATCTTCAAATAAAGGTTGCATATGAAGAGGCTTCCAAACAGGACGCGCCTCAATGTTTTCATTTTCCAGTTGTTTCAGTAATGCCTGAATCGGTACTCCTGTTTTTTCTTCATCTACAGTAAGAACTGTAAGCCACCGGTTTGAATAAGTATCCTCTAACTCAGGCATAAACTGTATCCCTGGAATATGAGATAATTCTTGATAATATCTATCAAATATTCGTCTTCTTGCATGTACTCTCTCTTGTAAGACCTGCAGCTGTGCTCTACCTACACCTGCTAAAATATTACTCATACGATAATTATATCCAACCTCACTATGTTGGTAGTGTGGAGCCGGATCTCTTGCTTGAGTAGCTAAAAATCTTGCTTTTCTCAATGCTTCGACATCATTTGAAACAAGCATGCCTCCACCTGAAGTTGTAATGATTTTATTGCCGTTAAACGAATAAATACCAAATTTTCCGAATGTCCCGCTTTCTTTACCTTTATAGGAAGAACCGAGCGATTCTGCCGCATCTTCTATCACTGGGATATCATATTCATTACATAACGAAAGAATTTCATCCATTTTAGCGCTTTGTCCATATAAATTTACAACAATGACAGCTTTCGGAAGTATTCCTTTCTCATTTGCATCACGTAATGCACGTTCTAAAGCTTGTGGCGACATATTCCACGTTTCAAGCTCAGAATCAATAAATACTGGTTTAGCCCCTAAATATAAAATTGGATTTGCGCTCGCTATAAAAGTAAGACTTGAACAAAACACCGTATCTCCATCATTTACATCCAGTAAGCGAAGTGCCAAATGGATAGCAGAGGTTCCTGAACTAACTGCAGCCGCATCAAGAACTCCAACATGGGATGAAAGTTCACTTTCAAACGCATCTACATTTGGACCAAGTGGAGCAATCCAATTCATATCAAATGCTTCCCCTATATATTTTTGTTCATTACCGCTCATATGTGGAGCGGAGAGATAGATTCTTGTTTTTTCCTGTGAGTATACCACTTTAAACACTCTCCTATAATTCTTTTTTTATTACTCTAGCTGGAATGCCAACTGCCTTACAATTCGCTACAATGTCACAGATCACTGTTGCTCCGGCACCGATAACGGACCAATCGCCAATTGTAATATTTGGAATCACATTAACTCCTGCTCCTATATGTACTCCTGTTCCTACAGTAACGGATCCTGTAAGCACTGCATTGGGGGAAATATGTGCAAAATCATTTACCTTATTATCATGTTCAATAATAGCGCCTGAATTGACAATAACGTGATTCCCAACTTCAACATCTGCATTAACAATTGCACCTGGCATAATAACCGTACCAGCTCCAATCTTTGCACTTAAACTAACAATAGATTGTTTATGTATAAGAGTCGCATAGCGATGACTGGGAATCTCTAACTGCTCCATAATTATCTTTCTTGTTCTGTTATTCCCTATAGCTATCACAAACTTTGTATCTACATGCTCATCCATTAACTTTACAGCTGCAGAAATAGGTCCAAAATAAACACCATCCTCAATTTTTAACTCTTTATACACATCATCTAATTGCGCAATGATTTCATAATTTCCATATGATAGGATAATATCTCGGATTACTTTACTATGACCACCTGCCCCAATCATAATTATTCGCATCCATCTCACCTCCTCAAGAATTCTTTGTACCATTAAATTTTTCCACAGTTACATGCCCAACCTGATTGATTCCTTCTGACTTAAATACTTTCTTTGCCGTTAACAACAAAATTTTCATATCAAGCCAAAAAGTCCGTTTTTTTGCATACCATACATCAAAATCAAATTTTTCCTCCCAAGAAATCGCGTTTCTGCCATTTACTTGGGCCCATCCCGTAATCCCTGGTCTGACATTATGTCGCTTGGCCTGCTCTTCTGTGTATAGTTCCAAATACTCCATCAATAACGGTCTTGGACCTACCAAACTTAAGTCCCCTTTTATAACATTAAACAACTGTGGCAATTCATCTAAACTATATTTTCTCAGAAACCCTCCGAAACGGGTAAACCTTACATCATCGGGCAACACATTCCCCTCACTATCCTTCTCGTCAGTCATAGTTCTAAACTTATAAAGAAAAAAAGGGACACCATGCAATCCCGGGCGTTGCTGCTTAAATATGATAGGGGAACCCAACTTAATTCTAACTAAAACAGCCACTATTATAATAAGAGGTAAAAGAAACACCAATAATGACAAAGAAACGAACAAATCGAAAAGTCTTTTCATATATAATCATACTCCTAATTTGGTTTATGTATTAACCTCTACTCCATAACTGCCTAAAACTTCTATCTTCATAAAAAGCAGTCCCATTCATAGTTGAAAAATAACGAATTGATTTACTTTTTTATTTAAGGACATGTCATGCAAAA
This sequence comes from Bacillus cereus group sp. BfR-BA-01383, assembly GCF_022663495.1. Lineage (NCBI taxonomy): Bacteria > Bacillati > Bacillota > Bacilli > Caryophanales > Bacillaceae > Bacillus > Bacillus cereus group sp. BfR-BA-01383. The sequence continues at coordinate 63,844 of NZ_JAKUFP010000016.1, read as the reverse complement.
TATTTAATTAAAATACTCAGTAATAAGAACACCACCATATTCAACAGAACATAGTGGTGTTTCATTTCTAAAAGATTCTTAATACTTTCCTTTTATTTACTTGCTCTTACTTTAAAGCATTATAATTTTGTGTCAATTCATTAGGCGCTGGTGTTCGATGGATTGGGTCAGTAACGGGATTATAGAAATGTAGATTTCAAATTAAAAAGTGCCCTTTTTATTTGACTGAATTTTCACCCTCAGGTTTCCCATTATACTTTTAACAACTCCAAATAAATACTTAAATTCATCTGTCTTATAAAAAACAAATACATAAATAGCATTTGGAATTATTAAACAAATCATCCCTCTTAATATTAATTCTAGTAATCCATTATACGGAATAAGACCACATATTAAACTTGTGATAACACAAGCTCCTAGCCCTATCATCACATAGTAAGTATATTTTAAAAAATAATCCCTAACCGGTTTACGGAATACTTTCTTATATACTAAATAAGGAGCAATCCAAAATGGAACCACTAGTGTACTTATAAGTGTTCCAATAAAAACACCTGTTATGCCCATATATTGCACCAAGACAATAGAAGCCACCAGATTCACGGCAGCCTCTAAAAAGGGCGCATACCTATCTTCATGAAAAATCCCTGATGTTGTTTTGACCATAGATATAGAACGTCTCATTCCTGATACATAAAAATTTATCATTAATATAATTAATACACTTATATCCATAATAAATTTCGAACCAATCCATAAAGTAATAAAGGGTTGTATTATAATATATAAAAATATGGAAAAAAATGAGTATATCCAAAAATTACAAAGCATAGTAATCTTAAATATGCTATAAATTTTTTCATCGCTTTCTTTTGCAACCAAATTCCCTACACTATGATTAATATTATCAAAGATCTGATTTATAAAGGTTCTACAAATATTAATTAACATATAATAATTTGAATACAATCCAACAGCTGTAACACTGACAAAAGACGCAATTAACATGTTATCAGTACCAAAGACAATATATCCTCCTATATTATGTAGCACTAAAGCCTTTACATTTTTAACAATATTATTTTTGGTTTCACTATCTAATTTGCTTGCTGCTTTATTTTTTAAAAATGGGTACATCTTATCTACCAATATAGCCAAGAACGCAGAGGTACTGATTGTTATAATAATATCGATTATTAGATATAAAATATAACTATGCGTAAAGTATAAAATTCCTATTTTAATGCAAGTAGATATAATAGATGAGATAGAATAAATCCCTGTAACAATATATCCCTTTTGACAAACATTTAAAAATGAGGTTTTATAAGAAAATAGATAAGATGAAGCTGTATTAATTAAGAATATAATATAAATAAAATGAATATTGTCTACCTTTGCATCTTTAGCGATATATCCAAGAAAAGGTAACAAAAGTAATCCTAGTAACAATACTATTAAAGCTATTGCCATATATGCCTTTCTATAAAAATTCATAAGCATATTGATTCTATCCTGATTATTTTCTGCCACTGGTTTATATAGATTATATATGATAGCAGATCCTATTCCTGCTTCAGCTAAAGATAACATTCCTAATATATTAGTAAATAATCCATTTACCCCCAGATACTCAACACCTAAATAAGTAATAAATATGGTTCTGGAAGCAAAACTTAGTAACGTAATAATAACTTGACTACCTATACCGGCTGATATATTAATTATTGAATTTTTAACTCTCATTTTTCCTCCTACTTCAGAAAGTATGAAAACACTTTCAACCCAAGAGTATTACCTAATTTCTCTTTTATATGCTGCAACTATTAAAGGGTACACTTTAAACTTTATTGCTAAATAATATATATACTCCTTAAAGTTATTGCATCGATATGAAAAACCAATTCCTTTTACACTATCTGAGAACATTTCATAATTCACTATTCTACGAAAAGCATTATTAACATCCACATTAGGATCGCTTTTTAAATTATTAATCAACAGTCTATATATGTGATTTATATAATAATTAGCCATATCTTTTTTAAATTGCTTATCGTGTAGTAAACCAAATTCTTGTGAAAGTTGTCTTCTCATTTGATATTGTAAAACTAAACTGTTCTCTAAATTTGGTTTATACGGAACCCTCATTAAGCTATTTGGATTATTAATAGTATAAAAATAAAGAACTTCTGAGACTGCACATACCCTTTGTGAGTGCAATAAAAACTCTAAATTAAAAATAACATCTTCTCCAATAAACACTTGTTCATTAAATCTGATGTTTTTTTCTTTTATAATGCTTAAATTGTATATATACCTCCATGCAAAGCATAGATCATTCTTGGAATGAACATTTGGAGAGCTCAGTACAAAATCTCTCCCGTTCATAACGGTATCTAATTTGAAGTTAGGAATAATACTATTATTATTCGGAATAGTTTTGTATCCACATATTACAGTATCACACTTTTCATCTTCCGCAATACCATATAACCTAGTAAAATAGTTTTCACTTACCTCATCATCGGGATCTATAAATACTATATACTTCCCTGTAGCAGCTTCGATTCCTGCATTCCTTGCGCTACTCACTCCTCCATTTTCTTTATAGATTACTTTAATTCTATTATCCTTTTCTAAATATTCTTCACATATTTCACCACATTTATCTGTTGAACCATCATTGACTAGAACTAATTCAATATTGACGAAAGGCTGTTTTAAAACACTTTCAATACATCTAGCTAACCATTTTTCCACATTATATATGGGAACAATAACACTTATTAATTCATGCAATCCTTTCACCTCTACATTACTTACATAAGTTAAACCCTCATGCCTATCTTATTACATCTTTAATTTCACTTAAATATTTCTCATCTTGAATATCGCCCACATTTTGTCCAGCACCTGCTTCACATACGTACTTATTTTCAATTTTGATTTTAGTTTTTGCTTGTCTTAAAAACCATTCGTATTCAATATCCACATGCCCTATATCAATTGCTTGATATCCCTCTTTATACAAATCATATGCTAATATAGTAGCAGTAGGACCTATTGCTAATAGAATCAATTTAGATTTATTATTTTTTTTTGCTGCTTTTAAGATTTTATTGTAATGTAAGAATGCGTGCTCCTCTGGTACTAAAATCCTTTCAATTGATTTAGCATTGTCAAACAGATCATTTCCAATACCTAATCTACTCTTACTGCCTTCTATTAAAACTATATCCCTATCTTTCCATATTAATTTTAATAATATAAACCATTCTTTACATTTTGACTTATCTCGAAAGGGATAATAGAATCTCGATATAAAGGAATTATAATATGTTTTTCCCTTCTTCAAGTCTTTATACCACTTTAGTCTATATTTTGCAGTATGAAGACTCCAATAATCCTTTGGTTCATCTGCATATTTTGATAAATCTTGAAAAACATCCGGTAAACAAACTAAGAACTTCTCATCTTCACTTAGCAATATTTCTTTTAATCTTTTTGATAACAAATGATCAGCCCGTTGAAATGTTATATCTAGATTATGAATTAATTTAAATTCACCATCACCATACCTGGCTACGGAAGCTTTATCATGAATAATTTTTTTTAAAGTTTCATCTATAGATTGAATTCTAGGGGGCTTGAAAAAGCACTTCGTGAATCGATCTTTTATGATAGTTAATCGATTCAAACTCTGAATTTTCATATCGATCAATTTATTCCAAATAAAAACTAACATACTTTTTATTTGCACCATACCAAGCTCCTTTCTAATACTTTTCTCGATAGAGCATTAGATTATCTTTCCTCTTTTTCTTAAGAAAATTACTCTTATCCCTCTATTCACATCTTACATAATATTTATTCTTATTATTTCCCAATTTTTCAACTAGCCTTTTTTCTCAACGAAACATCGCCTCTAGAATTTTTAGTGGCAAGTTTCCGGCCTATTTTTATTGATGGAATTTCAATAAATTTATAACATACGACCGACACAACCATAGTAAATAAGAAAGAAATTAATAAAATTAAAGGCACTGATATCTTTCCATAGAAAATATGAACTGTTGTTAATAGAACAATTGGATGTACTAAATAAAGACTATATGATATTTCCCCTATAAATTGTACTGGTTTAATCAGTAATAATTTAGAAAATAGTTTTGAACTTAGAGCGGATAGAATAATTAAAACTGCACCAAAACATATATACCAATCGATGATAATAAGATACAACTCATAATCAATTTCACCAATTAGTTTGGAAAGTAACATAAATGGGATACGTGGATAGCTAAAAAATAAAAGACCTAAAGGCAATAATATATATTTTACTTTTGAATTAATAATTTTACTCACTAAATATTCTCTGTTTTTGGCTAGTAATGCACCAATAATAAACATTGAGCTATAATGTAATGTGATAAAGTAATTGGTGGATACTGGAATATTAAATTCACTTGGAATGTTCTTCATTAATAAATAACCAATAACTGATAAAAACATCGCTATCCCAATACTTACTTTCCAGTTTACTTTAAGTAAAAGAAAAATAATTAAAGGAAACACTATGGAAATTCGCATCTCGTGAACTAATGACCAAATCACCATAATAAACGCATCAGAATTAAATTCTCTCAAGAATAAAATATGATCCATTACTCTATTAAAAGAAACTTCTATGTTCCATGAACCCCATTGTACCAGACCAGGAATGGTACCAATTTTAGAATGAATCCCCAATTTAATTCCTATTGCAATAAAAAGAATTACAATATAAGGAATGTAAATCCTACAAACTCTTTTAATAAGATACTTTGAATAATTAAATTCCGTCCCTTTATAAAAAGGCAAAGATAGAACAAATCCACTTAACACAAAAAATATAATCACAGCCGAATGACCTTGCCATAATATAGAAAAATAGGCCCCATATGTTGAATACATTACCTTTTTACCTAATATCGGAAATAATGCTAAGAAGTGTCCTAATAGAACAATGATTGCAGCAATACCCCGAAGGGAATCCAATTCTTTATAACGTCTCGTCATAATTCTTCCCTCTGTTCTAAAATAAAATTTATTAATCTAACCATTAAAATTTAGTCATCCTTATCAGGATGACTAAATTTTATAATTATTACGTAAATTAATTAATCTAATACAAAACCCTTGTGTGAATGGCAATATATCGAATAACGTAGAATATACACCTATATCCTTCGTATCACCTTGAGAGAAGTCGACCGCTCCGTTTCTTCTTGTCACTCCCATCAAATAACCGATAGCTTTATCTGCACTTTCCAAACATTCCTTTGAAATATCTTCTATCTTTGCTGCATTCAACATAAACCACCCCAGTGTGGATGTAGCGGAGGAATCTGGCCCGCATTCATTCCTGGTTACAGTCCAATTCCAATTGCCTTGTTGTTGAAATTTCATCGTAGCTTTTGCAAATTTACGTACACTTTCTTCTAATACAGGTTTATAGCTGTTGTTTTCCGGTAATTCATTCCACGTATCTATAAGACCTATAGCAAACCATCCAAGACCTCTTCCCCAGCCATATAAACCTAGAGGAACTTTATCTTCTAATCTATAAGCATGACATGGTATATGACTTAAGTTTAACATTCCATATGTTTCATATTCTTTAATCTGCTTTACAGCCAAATCTATACACTCACTTTTGTTATACCTAATGCCGTAAGTCACTAAGAATGGACATATGAAACCAATGGTATCTACGTATCGATACCCCTTCATAAACTTTCTATATCCTATCGTACCATCCTCACCTATATGCTCTTGTATCATTTCCCAAGTAGCATCCAAGGCTTTTTTATATTTATCTATATCCTCAAAATCCAGCTTCATGATCGCATAAGCAAGTATTGCTCCATCTACATACTGAGGTTTGTGCACCCACTGACCATTATGATCAAATTTAGAGTTCAAAAACTTCGTAATTTCATGTTTCACTGCTTTGTCATCGTTATATTTCAGGTATTCAGACAACCCTAATAGTAAAGATGCTTCTTGCCAATGCTGTATAGCACTTTTCGTATAATTTCCTTTCAACATATCAATTGCTATTAATCTTGTGTTATCAGTTACCTTAATCTTTGGTGTTTTATTTAGCCACTTAACACCTATATGAGTGATTGACTGATTCCATAAGCTTTTATCCGTATATCTCCCTATTTTTATTCTTCCCAACCAATTCATTCCTATAGGAATGAAATCAATCACTACAATAATTGCGATTACAGCAAGTAACACAAAGCACGCTGCCTGTATAACCATATAATTCTGTCCTTTCTATACTACTTAAATAATGTATATATTTTTTTTATCTCCGACTCGGTTCCTAGCTCTTCATCTGATAAGTTCTTTATTAACTTATTTCTTAATTCTTCATTATGTATTAGCTTCTTAATTCCCTCCGAAAGTGAGTGAGCATCCATGTCTATAATCAGCCCATTTTCTTCATTTTTAATTTGATCTTTAGCTGTACTGAAATTTGTTACCATTATTGGTTTATGCAGTATTTTTGCTTCATCTATTGCGATAGATTTTCCTTCGAACCTAGATGGTTGTACATATATATCTGCTTCTCTTATATACGGATAGGGATTTTCTTTCAGTCCTAACAGTAAAAAATGATCTTGAAGGTGATTTTCTTCTATCATTTTTTCTAACTTACCTCGCCCTTCCCCTTCTCCAATGATATACCACTTTATTTCATATCCATCTCCAACCAGATTCTTACATGCTTCTATAGCCAAATCAAATCCCTTTTCATGACTTAGCCTTCCTACAGAAACAAGCTTTACCCCTTTACGCTCTAGATCTACCTTTTCCTGTGACATTTTATTTATCGTACTTGGAGATACTATGTTATGAATAACACCTATTTTGTCGTTATATATAGAAAATCTTTGTTTTAACACATTGGCACATTCCTCAGACACCGTCACTATATGATCCAATGAACGAAAATAACCCATATCAATTTTAGGATCCATTCCTAATTTGTCATAATCAGTGTGTATAAAACCAATTTTCTTATTCGCATTTACTTTGTCTATACAAAAGTAAACTGGGTTCTTTTCTAAGTACCCAATCGCTACATCATACTTTTTACTTATATTCTGTAAAGATTTTGATAGATATCGCCATACTCTCTGTTCGCAACGGGCTTTGTTTTTTTCACTTTTAAATATGTAACCTGCACAAACCCTTGATAAGGCTATATCTAGTCTTCCTTGTCGCAAGCATTTCATGATAGCTGCTTTTATCGGCATATCAAACAACTGATACTCAGAAGGTTCTTCCAATACATTCACTTGTTTAGAGATTTTATTAAGGAATAAACCTTCATGCTTAAATAAAAATAAATCCACATTATAGCGAGAGTAATCCATCGTATTCAACAGAGAGATTAATGACTTCTCAGCCCCACCACAGTTCAAATTATTGATAACAAATAATACGTCTTTTTTCATAATAATCACCTTTTAAAGAATTCCGTAGAGCTTATTTATTTCTTTTTCGGTTCCTAACTTTTCTGTAGATAAATTATTTACGATTCTTTCCCTTAATTCTATATCTTTGATAAGCCTTTCAATTTCAGTTGCTATTCCTTCTTCAGACATCTCAGCAATAATTCCGTTTATTCCATGATTTATTTGATCTTTTGCAGTTTCAAAGTTGGTCACCACTATCGGTTTATGCAATATTTTTGCTTCGTCAATTGCTATAGACTTACCTTCATACCTAGATGGTTGCACATATATATCTGCTTTTCGTATATAAGGATAGGGATTTTCTCGAACCCCCAAAATTGTAAAGTGGTTTGATAGATGATGATTTTCTATTAAACGTTCTAATGCATCTTTTTCATTTCCATCCCCTAATACGTACCACTTTATCTTGTATCCTTTTTCAAGAAGTAACTTGCAAGATTTCACCGCTAAATCTAAACCCTTTTCATGACTTAATCTGGCGACAGTAATAATATTGGTATAATGTCTATCAAACAAACTGTCATCTTCTATATCTTCTTTAGATAAATCATATATAATGCTAGGAGCTACTATATTATATATAATCATAACTTTATTTTTTAGTTGTGGAAAATTTTCTTGTAACGATTTTGCACACTCTTCTGAAACCGTTATTAGATTATCTAGTTGTTCAAAATATGAGTTATCGAACTGGCAATCCATACCTGAATTCGAATAGTTTGTATGTATCCATCCAGCCTTTTTTTTGGCATTGACTTTATCAACTACGAAGTATATTGAAGACTTTTCAAGATAGCCTATCGCTGCATCATACTCTTTTTCTAACACTTCAAATGACTTACTTTGATATTCCCATGTATACTGTTCTGAAATTGCAGCTTCCCTTATCAATCTATTTTTAATAGTGAACATCAATCTTGAATATGCTAAATCAATTTGTCTATTCTTTAAAAAGCCTATTATTGAATTTTTAAGGCTAGATGCAAATATTTTATAATCACTTGGCAGATCTAATATATTTACCTCTCTTGGTATCGAATTTATGAATATTCCTGTTTTATTAAACAAAAATAAATCTACATCATATAAACTGTAATCTATCTGAGATAGTAAATTTATCAAGCTTTTTTCTCCACCACCAGCAGATAAACTAGGCATAACAAATAGTAGTTTTTTTTTCATAATGTACCCCAAATTACTTAGACAATTCTTTCAAATATTCTACTGCTTTGTAAGACATTTTCTTTATATTAGGTATAGATTGTCGTAGCTTTTGCCTTATCTCCTCTTCCTCTCGTACCATCTCATCAAATCTTGCTTTTAATTTATTACTATCAGATATCTCCTCTATATCTAAAACTAATTTTTCTTCCCCAAATATATCTTTAGATATCCCTTTGGACTTTACACTATATCCCAATACCATAGTCGGAATAAAACTAGAGTAAGCGGCTATGGTTGCATGCGTTCGAGCTCCTATAAAGAAACGCATTCTAGCTATATACCCCTTATACTGTATTGCATTTAAGTTATCTGGTAACAGAATCACTCTGCCTGTGTCCTTAAATTCTTTGTAATATTTGTAGAGAACTTCGTAATCATTGTTCCCATCTTCAATAACGTGAGGTGTAAGAGCAATCGTCATATCTGTAGTATTTAATATATGATTAATTAACTCTCTTACCGCAACTTGAGAATTCTCATTTCTATTCCATACAAGCGGGCTAAAATTAAGACCCATTGTATTTCCTTCCTGCCATCCATTAGGCAACTCCAATTCTTCTTTTTCCATTGTAAATGCAGCATCAGCACACAATTGAACATTATTTAATCCTTGTTTTTTTAACATATTATAGGTAAGACTTTCGCGGGCCAATATTAAATCAAAGAGCTTTAGATCTTCCAACTTTCTTTCAGACATATCCTCTTCTCCTATAGAACATCCCCATAGTACTAGCTTTTTTCCCTGCATTTTTACTCTTCTATCAATCTCATACCACCCAGGTTGCTCTCCATAACAATAATTATCCCCTCCGATAGATAAACATACATCGGAACTTTTTATATGCTTTATTATGTTATGATGAATTTTCCCTAACGCATAAGACTCATCGTTAAAGAGTTTTACTTTAACTGAGGACAATAACCAATCATATGAATATTTTTTCAGACTGCGGCTAGAGCCATCATATATATAATCTAACTTATTGATTACCTTATCTGTTTCAGGTCTATCTGATGCCAAACATACTTTTGCTCCATCTATTTTTTCTTTTATAATATTTGTAGAAGCTCGAACTATCGCTTCGCACCCTCTATTCAAACTGCCCCCATGGGCAAACATCATAAACTTCACACTAAATTCCTCCAGTTTTATTTATTTCTAAGCCTGCTGTAAGAGACTGCGAAGTATAACCCCACAGTAGATTTTCTTTTAATCATATTTATTAAAAATTTCTCATATCTACCAAGCTTGCTATAAGTTACTTCACAATATAGCGGCAATGCCTCTCTAACATGTTTATTGCATATCATATTTTTTATGTATTCATATCTCTCACTAAACCGTATTTCCTTAGACGGTTCAAAATAAATATATACGTAGGAAATTACACTATTTATAAACTTTCTTGATTTCAATTCACGTATCTTTGCCTTATCGACCTTTTCGATGTAAATTTCCGGTAGTTCCATATTATATACTTCCACAGCTCGCTTGAAATAATCTTTTTTTGAGATATCCCGAGTTGCGCTACCCGCTACATCCCTATAATAATATCCCGTATAATCTATATATTTCATATTAGTTGCATTACTAAAAAATTGAATATTAAACATTCCATCCTCTCCTAATGCAACCTTCTCTGGAAACTTCACATTATTTTTCGTTATTATGCTACTTTTATAAATTTTGTTTACAGCAGTATTTAAATTATCGCTTTTAAGAAAATAGGTTAATATCTCTTTATTTATATATTCTTTTTCTAGAACAATATTAGTTGGAAATGGATATTCAATTGTTACCTTATGCCCTTCAATCTCACTTCTTAAATTTGATATAATTACATCACAATTGCTTTGTTTTGCTGAATTATACAGGGTTTCATACATATCCGCTTCTACATAATCATCAGCATCAACAAATCCAATATATTCACCATTAGCTATAAGAATTCCTTGATTCCTTGCAATACTCACACCTTGATTTTTTTGATTTATAAGTATAATCCTGTCATCTAGTGCCCTATACTTTTCAATAATCTCTACACTATTGTCCGTTGAACCATCATTGATAAAGATAAATTCGCAGTTATGAAGCACTTGATTTAACAGTGATTCTATACACCGAGTAATATATTTACCAGCATTATAAACCGGTATAATTACACTGACATTTCTATTCATGAGCAAATCACCCCTTTGCTTCGAATCTCTTATACTTTCATTTTTTTAAATTTTTGTAGTTGTACCAATACACTTAATAAACTTTTAAGCCTCCATAATTTCATACAACTTATTTAATTCATACTTATTACTATAATCAGTATTACTACAATTGTTAGCTAACTGCTTTCTTACGGTAGCATCCCTATACAATTTTTCTATTCCATCTGCTATTCCTTCAACAGATAATTCCGTAATATATCCGTCAATCCCATTTTTCACTTGACTGTTTGCGGTTGTATAATTTGTAATTAGGACTGGTTTTGCAAGTATCTGAGCCTCTCCTACTGTAACAGCTTTTCCCTCATATCTAGATGGTTGGACATATAAATCAGCTTCTTTTATATATGGATATGGATTAATTTGCTTTCCTAGCAACACAAAGCTATTTTCTAATTTCAAATCCCTTATTAGATTTTTAATCATTGTTTCGTCTCCACCATATCCAACTACATACCAGGCTATATTCTCATAGCCTTTATCTTTCAATATCCTTAAAGCCCTAACAGCATTATCGATTCCTTTTGCATGAGATAGCCTAGCCACAGTTATAACTTTAAAACGGTTATCAAGAAGCATGGGGGTATCTATTTCTTCATTCGCCATATCTCTAATAAACTGCGGGGAGGTTATATTTTCCATTACTATAACCTTATTTTTTAATGCACTATATTTTTTTAAAAATGAATTTTTGCATGCTTCTGATACAGCTACAATATAATCAAATTTATTCCATACTTTTAAATCCATCTCTATATCTGTCTCAATTGTAGAATAATCTGTATGAATCCATGCTATTTTTTTCTTAGCCTTGACCTTATCTGCTACAAAATAATGCGGCCACAAATAACTAATTGCAACATCATACTCTTTATCTAGTTTAGGTAAAAATGGAATAGCATATTTCCACATTAATTGCATTTGATAATATCCTGTCTCTACTATTCCTTTAGCTTTTCCTGCAAAACGGGTATTTATCTTAGATAAAATTCTAGAAAATCCAATGCCATACTCTTTATCCTTTAAAGTTTCTCCGATTGACTTCCTAAAGGTGGTGTATTGTGGAACTTCTTCTAATAAATTTACCTTGTTACAAACTAATTCCATAAAATCCCCTTGATGTCTATACAGCATTAAATCAACAGCATATTTTTTGTAATCAAAACCCTCAAGCATACTTATAAGGCTTCTTTCTACTCCTCCAACTTCCATATCAAATGAGGCTACCAGTATATCCTTCATATATGCCTCCTAATTTTTTGTAACAAATTTTCTTATCCGCGCTATATTTTCTCCACCTATAACCTTAGATGCTAACAGTTTTAAACTACTCTTCAATCTCGCTTTAGGTGGTAACCAACTTTTATAAAAATGATGCATTGCATATGTATTTGGAGTAATAAATTTTCTACAGTTAATATAATCATATGGAGAAAAATATGTTTGAGGATAGAAGGCTCCTACCCCACTTATTTCTTGATATTTTCCATTCAACTGTAATCCTTTATTTTTTAGTATCTCGCTTATAATCGCCACATTGGTTAAACTGTCATACTTTCCATCCTCTTTAATAAAACTTTTTTCTTCGTATGAATCTAGAAACATTTTTATTAACACATTTCCTTTAGTGGCCCCTATTGTACTTGTAGCTATATAGTTCTCTTGTTCAAATCCCCAAAATGAATCATGATGTAGCATATCATCAAAAGATTTGAATACCTCTACATCCGTATCTAAGTAAATTCCTCCAAATTTATAAAGAGCGTATACTCTTACATAATCGCTTACAAATGCAAATTTTTTGTATTCATAGGCTTCCTTGACATATAAATTACAATTTGTATCAAAATTATCTTCATTCCACTCAATTATTTCATAACCAGATAAATTCTCTCTCCAGCTATCTATACATTTTTTTACTATTGTTGGTTTTTCTCCTTTACCGAACCAACAATAGTGAATGGTGCGTGGAATCTTTTCTGTAAATGCCAACTCAGTATCTCCTTTCCAAACTATATGGAATAATATACTTATACACCTAAATTCCCATATTTCATTGATCAACTAGTCATTAACATATTTCACCTTAAAAAACTTAGAAATTTAAAAAATTACTTTTATAAATAATGTTTAATGTTATTACATTCTCGTATGCATAGAAAATAAAATAAAATACTAATATTGCATAATAAACTAGTTTTTGGTCTTTATCAGTAAATAATTTTATAATCCATGAAATTAAAATTAATTGGTATAACCCAAAATATATGGAAAATCTTGCGAAAATCCAATTTTGTGTTGAAATTATCATGAATACAAGTCCTAATATAGACATATTTACTACATAGTCACTTTTAGGAAATATTTCCCTAAGTTTCTCTCTTCCAATGTAAGCAATAATAATTGGAGGAATATTAACTCCAACTCTAAGTATATTTGCTCCGCCCTCAGAAAAGTTCTTGTAATCTCCATACTGACTATCTCCTATGACTGAGAATAACGTATCTAAAAATTGATTAAACCCTATAACTATGAGTACAGAGCAAAAAAGGGTTACATACGTTTCCCATGACCATGCTCTTCTCCTAATCATAAAATATATTGGAATAAGGATAAGTGCAGTTTGATGTATTGTTGATGCAAATAGAATAATTAGAATATACTTTTTCCAGTTACCTTCAAATATATATTTTGTTGCAGCAAAAATAATTGCTGCTGCAAGAAATTGCCTTATCCCATTCATTGATGTTAAATACATTCCACCTGTTATATATACATATAAACTTAATTCGAACATTCTTGTATATTTATATAAAACCAATACAATAAGTACATTTGTTATTAGTGCCGTTACAAAAATCAATATTTGAGGGTCATTAGAGAACTGTTTTAAAATCATCTGAAGCACATTAAAACCCATATCTTTTCCTTCTTTTATATGTTCCCAATCAAACGTATCTTTTTTATAAGAATACATATAAAAAAAAGTATCCCCGATATTATTACGGAGACCAGACACCATTACAAGAATAACTATTGTTAAAAATACTAACAGCTTATTTGGCTTTGATTGAACAATGTGTGGTCCCATTATTACAGGAGTAGAAAAATATCTTGCTAAAAAAGAAAGAATATAAACTAAGGCCAGCGTAACCCAAAATATAAACATTTTTAAATTCCTTTCATATTATAGATTGTAAATATAAAACTCTTTGCTATTCTTTAACCAAATAATTCAATAATATAACCTATCAGTCCTATATTTCTCTTACAATCTAAATACATATGACAATAAAATACACAGTTAATTAAAGACCTACTATTTATTTTTCAAAACAGTAGCTTTACTTGTCTTTTGAATATAAAAATGAAGCATAATCCCAAAAGGTGTAGCCACCAAAGTAATAAATTTACATGGGGACTCAATGAGAAATTTATAGTTTTTGATCATCAAGTTGCTAGATACATAATGTATAGATTCTCGAAATTTTTCTTTTAATGTAGGAGCATATTTCATAGCAACTTTTCTAAAGAATGAGAACCCTTGGGGATTTTTTCTATATTGCTTAATAATATTCATGCTAGATCCATCTGCTAAATACTCAACATGACAAAGAACTTTATTCATAATGAGTAACGGATGCTCTTGATCAATAAGAATATATTTATAACTTAAAGGACAGTACTTTTCGCCCGGAAATATTGGATATGGTGGGGTTTTTCGTGTTAACTCTGATCGATAAACTAACTTTTTATCACCTGTGACTTTATATTTCGCATGCAGATCTGTCAGTTTAGATTCCTTCACATGTTCCGGCATCATCGTTCCAATAACTTTTCCATTTGGATTAGCATCTAATCCTATTATGCCAGCGTAATCATTACTTCCATACTCCTTCCAAAAACGAGTGATATTTTCAACGGCATCATCCGCCATATAATCATCAGAATCAATACAAACATTAAGTTCCGTATCAACTAATTCATAAGCAGTATTATGTGCCCCGTGCATTCCCTGATTCTCTTGATAATGATACTGAATTGAGATACTGCCTTTGGAAATCCAATTTTCTATTAACTCTCTTGTTTCATCTGTAGATCCATCATCAATAATTAACCAAACAAAATCCTTACTTGTCTGTCGCTTTAAACTTTCATAACATAAATGCAGCGTGTAAGCACGGTTAAATGTAGGCGTAAAAATTGTAAGAGTAGGTTTCAATTTACATCTCTCCATCAATCATCTAATCTATTAAAATTCATCCCCTAATATTGTTAATATACTATTTAATACTAATCTATCAGGTCTTACATATTCATGGTAATATCTATAATTGTTAATCATCATTTGATATCTATAATTTCCATCATTTGATAAAGTATATATTTGATTTATACATTCTTCTGGTGTTTTAAAAACAAGATAATTTTGACCATCACGAAAATCACCTGGGACTTCATAATGTAATTCTTCTGTTACTATTGCCTTGCTTGCTGCAACATACTCTGCAAATTTCCAACCAATAGATTGATGTAATCCCATAGTTGCAATACAAATTGCAGATTCTTTTACCTTTCTTAGGTAATTATTCCGTTCAGTAGCTTTTCCGTCTTCTATAACAATATCTGCATAATTTTTATATGCAAATTCTGATGGTGCTACTCCTCCATAAAATTTATCTCCAAACTCTTTTCGACAAAGTCTAATGCATGTTGCTCGAAAATCATTAATATATGCACGTTCTTCCTTTTTATCCGAAGAAATTTGCCCTTCATAATCTCCATTTACATCCCATAGCCTAGCCATAAAAAGAATTTTTGAATCTATTTCTTTATGAGGTATATCTTCAAAAGAATTAATACGATATAAACCATTGTAATATTGAGACAACGGAACCTTCCGTATTATTTTCTTAATTTTCTCCCTAAGTGGATCTTGAGGCATCGGTGAATGCGCAATATTTCCAGGTATTGTAACCATATAATTTAATCCAAGAGGATAAATTTTTTCCTTATGCCTTAACTTTGAATTATAAAAACTATTAAAACTTCGCTTAAAGTAAAAGTCGTATTTTTCTAACAACACATTCATAAACTCAACATAATCCTGATTTTGCTTAAGCAAATTATCATAACCATCATTAACATCATATAACACTCGAGTTTTCCCGTTGATTATAACTTCCATCATATTATAAGGTAATTGATCTTGATGATTCTTACTAAGTTTCTCTATCCTCAAGTCTATTACTTCTTGTTGAGCAAGTAGAACAAAACCTGCAGTTATATTATAGAGATGCAGCGGAACTTCTCCTAGCCTAAGACAACATGAAACTCTTGACATCATTGTGCTCCTTTTTAATCCTTTAGACATTATTTAAAATATAGAAGTTACTATTCATTAAAGCGCTTGAAGATAAAAATTCTCAAGCCAAGTAGCCGATTCACTTATATCATATCCTTCTTTCTTGATATACCCTTCTACATCTTGCATACGTTTATTGACATCCAATATATCCTGCGCCCATATTTCGGGGGAGGTATTTATGCTTTCAAAACTCACTAGACCTGCTCCCATGTCTACTTCTTTAGTTATCGCATCCGAGATTACACAAGATAACCCAGCTCCTTGCGCTTCTATAAGAGTAACAGGCAATCCTTCATGAATGGATGGGAATGCAAATACATCAAAAGCTTGAAGTAAATGGTCGATATCGCTCCTTATGCCAAGAAACTTTACATTAGCCCCTAAATTTAATTCTTCCACTTTTTGTTCAATCTTTAACCGTAACGGACCATCCCCCACCAAAACAAGAACGGAATCTCTTCTAAGTTTAACTAACTGAGCAAACACTTCTATAAGGAATCCATGATTTTTTTGATGCGCAAACCTTCCTACATGCCCTACTACAAAGTTATCAACTGTAAGATTTAGTTCCTCTCTTATCTGTTTTCTAATTTCGGGGGAAAATGAAAACTTTTCAGGCTCAATTCCATTTTTTAAAATCGTGGCAGTATCTGTTTTACCTGCAAATAACCAGCGAGATGCTGCATCCGAGCATGCTAGAAGATGTGTCGCACTTCGTAATATATACTTCCCTGCATACCACTTATAAACTTTCGCAGCAACTCCACCTTCACTGCTAGTATTGTGACTATGTGCGATACGAACTGGTATACCAGCTTTCTTAGCTGCACGTAACACAAATCCACTCATCTTATCCATGTGTGAGTGTACAATCTTATATTCTTGATAAGATTCAAAAAAATTATCTAAAGACTTTATGTATTCGTTATGACCACCATCAGTAATATATGGAATCCTGTGCACTTTCCCACCTAATTCTGATATTTCTGTATCGAAAACACCTTCCTTACAAGTAAGAAAATCAAACTGCACTTTATTTCGATCTATATTCCGGTACAAGTTCATAATAAGGGTTTCTGCACCACCACGGTTCATATTGACTACAACATGTAAGATTCTTAATGGACAATCCAATCTAACGCCTCCGTTCTACTCATAAACATGGTGTAAATATAGCTCTTTTCTTCTAATACTTTATTGACGGCATAATTATTTTTAATAATCTCACGACCAGACTCTCCGAATATGCCTTGTAAGCTACTATTTTCAGCAAGATATTTTATCTTTTCTGCCATTGTCTGTATGTCTTCACGACCTACTGTCCAACCATTTACACCATTTTGAATTAACTCTTTATGGCCCCTGTTCTCACTGGCTATAACAGGCAATCCGCAAGCCATCGCTTCCATAATATTAACTGGTAACCCCTCACGTAGACTGGATGCAACAGAAATATCACAAATAGGTAAAATTTTTGCAATATCATTCCTATAACCAAGGAAATCTATCATTTCAAATACACCCATTTGTTTAGCTAAATTTTTGCAATCATTTATCAAAGGACCATTCCCAGCCAATAGAAGCCTTGCATTGGGAACATGATCTTTTATTAAGGCCAATGAACGAATCAAAAACTGCTGATTTTTATTTTTATTAAACTCAGCCGCATAAAACATTAAAAAATCATCCGGTTTATAACCCATCTCAATCCTTAGACAATTCTTTTGGGCCTCACTAACTGGTTTAAAATATTCTGTGTCCACTCCCACCCCATGAATTTGTTCAATTTTAGGTACTTTAAACTTTCGCTGAACAGCCAAGTTATAATCTTCTTGGTTAATTGTAATGAGGCAATCTGTATAATTTGCTAGCATTTTTTCAATTGGATAATATAACAGCCAATTTGCAAGCGGGGCACCTTTACAAAAATGAAATCCATGCGCAGTATATAAAACTTTTGTTCCATGCTTTCTAGATTTTCTTGCTGCCAAACGTGCAATGGCTCCCCCCATCGGGGTATGACAATGAATAATTTTATATTGATTTTCATCAATAATATCTTTCAGCTCTTTATAAGCCTTAATATTCTTAAATTGCAAAGGTGACCTTTGAATAGAAATGTCATACTTCTTATCCACATATGGAAGTTCTATGTTGCCAGCAGCAGCAACATGTACTTCCCAGCCTTGTTCTTTAAACCATTTCATATACGGCAAATGAAATGCTTTAAAGTGAAAGTCTACCGTCGCACAAAATAATACTTTATTTTCCATATATATATCACCCTACAATTGTTATATTGTAACTAACCACCTGTGCATACTTCATGCTCATTTCTCTACATAGTAAAACATAAGTCTAAGCATATATATGCAGATCAAAATCCATATTTACATCATATTTTGTGGAGTTATATGACTATTTGCCAATGTCAATACACGTTTTCTTAATTCCGTCTTCTCGAGATTCTTATAAGTTTGGAGAACTGCTTCAATTTCGTTTATACAAAGGTTCGATGTTTTGCCTATATAAATTTTAGGATGAATTTGTTGCTCATGTATTTCTTCTTTTTTCAATAGTTCTTCAAAGAGCTTCTCTCCAGGTCTTATTCCAGTGAACTCTATTTGTATTTCTTCTAGCGAATTTCCTGATAATGTAATTAAATTTTTCGCAAGATCTACTATTTTCACAGGATCTCCCATATCTAATACAAATATTTCTCCACCTTTAGCTAATGCACCAGCCTGTATTACAAGCTTGGACGCCTCTGGAATTGTCATAAAGTAACGAATCATATCTGGATGTGTAACCGTAACTGGACCACCTTGCTTAATTTGTTTTTTAAACAACGGTATAACACTACCGCGGCTTCCTAATACATTACCAAATCTTACAGCCACAAACTTTGTATTACTTATTTTGTCCAAGTTTTGAATTACCATTTCAGCAAGCCTTTTTGTTGCTCCCATTACACTTGTCGGATTCACAGCTTTATCTGTAGAAATCATTACAAACGTCTCGACCCCATTCCAGCTTGCCGCTTTTGCCACGTTTGTTGTCCCAATTAAATTGTTTTTGATAGCTTCTTCGGGGTTACGTTCCATCAATGGTACATGCTTATGTGCAGCGGCATGATAAACAACTTGAGGCTGATATTGACTCATTACTGACATCATTTTCAGATCATCCTGTACATCAGCAATTTCTGTGGTAACGACAATATCTGTGTCACCGTATAGCTCTTTCAATTCCATTTCGATAGAATAAATACTATTTTCACCATGACCTAATAAAATCAATTGTTTTGGGTTGAATTTTGCAATTTGACGACAAATTTCAGATCCAATTGAACCACCAGCACCAGTTACTAAAATAATTTTATTAGTAATAAATTCTGAAATACTTTCAATATCCAATTCAACCGGATCACGTCCTAATAAATCGTCTACTTGGACATCACGAAATTCATTCACTGAAACTTTTCCAGTCACTAAATCCTCTAGCATTGGAAGAATTTGTGTTTTTATTTTTGTCTTGGAACATTCTTGAAAAATCATATTTAATGCTTTCTTGCTAAGTGAGGGAATTGCTATTATGATGCTATCAATATCTAATTGCTGAACAGCAAATTCAATACGGTCAATTCCTCCAATTACCGGTATTCCAAGAATATCCAACCCTTGTTTCTTTATATTATCATCTATAAATACCACAGGCAGTAATTCAGTATCATTACTATTCAAAAGTTGCCTTACAACCATTGTACCTGCAGAACCCGCACCAATAATTAGTGTTCTTTTTTTGTCGTCCCCTTTTTGGATATAAGCATCTCTGAACATCCGCCATAGAAAACGTGATCCTCCAATCAGTAAAATATGAATCATCCACGTTACAACAAGAAGACGGAAATAAATATCTTGAACCAATATTTGTTGTACTACTGCTGTTGTGATAACAGAAAGTGTGATTGCTTTTAAAATAATTAGCAATTCTCCTACACTTGCATACTCCCATGCTTTTTTATAAAGCTTATAAATAAAAGAAAAAATATGATGGCTAAGTAGCAGCATCATTGCACTCACTACGATGGGAAATGTTATGACATTGAAATCAGCACTTACTAAGAAGCGACTAAAGAAAACCGTAGTTAATACGATTAAGGAATCAATTAAAATTAATAAGGATAATCTCTGACGATATGTCATAATAGGCCCCCCTCTCTAAATTTTTTATATATAACAAAAGGAAATCCTCATAATCGTTATCTTAGAATTAAAAGATTTATATATTGAATATGTCTAGCTAAACATATAGACAAGGAAAATAATCAATAACCAACTAATACAAAGTTCCTGTCTACAAAATCCTTTAGAAAGACTTTCTAGACAAGAACCTCAAATAAGTTTGGGCATCTAACCCTCCCTCACACCACACTCTTGACGACTAACGTCTAAGGTTCTTCAACCCACAGTATGATCGAGTGTCTCCATTGATAGTGGTAAGGAGACATCACCGTATCCTATAATTTTTTATAGGTGGTCTTTCATTCTCTACTATAAAATATATGAAAAGCTTCTCATCCTTACGTCACCCATTAGGAAAGCGCTGTATTATTATTTTATGTATAATCAATTCTAATAAATCTCTTATACTTTTTTATTTAGAATAGCCCCTACAAGCTTTCCTTTTGTTAAATCTAAGGCCCTATTCGCTTCAACAACTGCTTCACTAGCAGTTTGATAGCAACTTAGCACCAATAATACCCCATCACATTGACTAGCTAGTATATTTGCATCTATAACCTCAAGAAGGGGTGGAGAATCAAATAAAATAATGTCATACTGCTCTATTGCTTTGCTAATTAAATTTTGCATAGATGGTAAACTAAGCATCTCAGCTGGATTATTAATTTCGGGACCACTTGTCAATATATGTACATTTTTGATTTCTGTCTGCATTACCACTTTTTCTAATGCTGCTTTTCCCTCCAAAACATTTGTTAATCCAGATTTATTTTCCATTCCAAAAATCGCATGTAGTTCCGGAGTTCGCAAATCCGCATCAACAACTAAGACTTTTTCATCTCGCTGAGCCATAGAAACCGCCAAATTTGCCACAGTGGTGGTTTTACCTTCTCCATATCCAGGAGAAGTAATAATTATAGTTCTTGTTTTGTCCGTGCCAATTGCAAATTGAAGGTTAGTACGAATTGTTCGATATTCCTCAGCCATCTTCGATTTCGGAGCGATATGAGCAATTAAATGACTATTATCAAGGATACGGCTTTGCTTTTTATTATGAATCAAATGTTTTCCCCTCCACTATTACACTTTCTCTCTTACTTGTTTTATCTACTATATTATTTTTCTTCATTTGAGAAACACTTCCTAAAACGGGAACCGGTAATAATTTTTCAATGTTACGTTCCGATTTAATTGTTTCATCAAGAGAATCCAATACAAAGACTACTCCGATACTCAGTATAAGACCGGCAGCCAAGGCCATCTCAATCGCTTTTGCATGATTCAAGTTTATCGGTAAAGGATGCTCTTGTACTTTTGCCTCTGTTAAGATGCGGACATTCGAAAAATTTAGGATAGCATTGGCTTCTTCTTTATAAACATTTGCTGTAGCATTGGCAATTTTGACTGCCTGGGCTGGATTAGTATCCACAGCCGTAATAACAAAAACCTGTGACTCTTCAATCTTTGCAACACTGACCTGTCCGTTCAATGCATCTGCTGATTTTTGCGAATTTAATTGCTGGGCCACTTTCTCTAAAACAATAGGTTCCTTTATCATCACTTTAAGTGTAGCTATAGCATCGGCATTTGCTGGAATGAGGATTCTTGCAGAAGACGCATATAAAGGCGTTTTCATGAAAATGCTATATATACCACCAATACATGCCGCTAATATCGTAATTACTGCAATAATCCAAAATTTTCTTTTTATAACATTAAATAATTTTTTTAAGTCTATTTCCTTTTCCATGTTTCCCCTCCATTACTGTCTATTTGATTAATAAAAAAGCAAATCGTAGGTAAATTAAATCGTATAACCTAAGTTAATTTTGATTATATCGAACATAACTTACTAAATCATAAACAGGATGAATTTTCCGAGTATATATTTTATTCAGAAAATATATATATATCTTTTTTCATTAATCTTAATATACTCGATATTCATTTTAGTTCTTGATAATGAACCCGTCAATATAAATTTATACATCAAATCCATCGATTACCTTAGTATATTTAATTCAATTATCCTTATATAAATTCAAAAATAATGGAGTTAGTATAGTCATATGGACACAACTTAGTTAAGTCCTTACAATGGATTTCAAGGAGGAAGTGTCCGGATGACAAACAAGAAATTTAATGAAGAGTTTAAAAAATGGTGGTTGAATTATATCATTCGGGACAATCTGTAAAAGCATTAAGCAGGGAGTATGGCGTATCAGAAGTAACCATTTACAACTGAATTAAATAATGTTCTACAAGTATGATGACCGAAAAAAGAAATATCATTAAAAGGTTAATCCCCAAAACAGATTTACCTTAACTTTTTACCAAGTATATTGACTCTAATTCATAAAAATTTAGCATCCTTTTCTAAAAAAAGACTTCATTTCTAATGAAATAGAAGTCTTTTTTGTGTCGTTAAAACTTAATTATAAACCATTTCGCTTTCTACTAACTTTTTCATATAGTCTAATAGCTCTTTTCTTAGGTTTTCATGTTGCAGTGCCATTTCAACAGTTGTTTGAATAAATCCAAGCTTTTCTCCAACATCATAGCGTATCCCTTCAAAGTCATAAGCAAACACACGTTGGATTTCATTTAAACGCTGAATTGCATCTGTTAACTGAATTTCTCCACCTGCTCCAGTTTGTTGATCTTCTAGGAACATAAATATTTCTGGCGTTAATACGTACCGTCCCATAATTGCTAAATTAGATGGTGCTGTTCCTTTAGCAGGTTTTTCCACAAATTTACTCACTTGATAACTACGATCCTTTTTCTCTAATGGATCAATAATGCCATAACGGTGTGTTTCATTTTCTGGAACCGTTTGAACACCGATTACTGATGATTTTGTTACCTCATATTGATCCATTAATTGACGTAAGCATGGCGTTTCAGCTTGAACAATATCATCGCCAAGTAATACAGCAAATGGTTCATTCCCAATGAATTTACGTGCACACCATACAGCATGTCCTAGACCTTTAGGCTCCTTTTGGCGAATATAATGAATATTGATTTTCGAAGACTCTTGTACCTTCTCAAGAATTTCATGCTTTCCTTTTGATAATAGGTTCTGTTCTAATTCAAAAGAATGATCAAAATGATCTTCAATTGCGCGTTTTCCTTTTCCCGTTACAATAATAATATCTTCAATTCCAGACTCAATTGCTTCTTCCACAATATACTGAATTGTTGGTTTATCAACAATTGGTAGCATTTCTTTCGGCATAGCCTTTGTCGCCGGTAAAAAACGAGTTCCTAATCCTGCAGCCGGAATAATGGCTTTTCTTACTTTTTTCAATGAAAATCCTCCTAGTAATCTAAAACGTATTTATATAAATCATAAATCTAACCACTAATAAAAAGAAATAGAGAATTTAATTACACTCCTATATAAAATAAATTATCTATATATTTTCTGTTTTAATTTTATGATGTCTACCTATTCATATTTCACACGTTATTATTCTATGACTAAAGATATTACTAATACAACATCAATAAAATATTATATCGAAATCTCTGTTAATGCCTCCTTATTCTGTTTTATTTTTTTGTACTTGCTCTTCTAAAATATTTTCCCACTTGTCATCAACGACATTAAAAGTATACCTCTCAACATTCTTTTTAGCCTTGTGACCATATTCTTTTCTTAATTCTTCAGATCCTATTAAAGTCATTAATGAATTAGCAAGTTCATCAATATTTCCTTCTTCTACAAGCAATCCGTCTTCTTTATTTTTAATTATTTCAACAGGCCCTGTACAAGCAAAACTTACACAAGGAACCCCTACTGCCATGGCTTCAATGATAACCATCCCAAAAGGTTCATATCTAGAACTTAAAACATAAATTGATGAATTAAGCATCTCACCAATAATATCATTCGTCTTTGGCATTAAACAAATATTATTATAAGCTTTATGATCAAAAATCTGTTGTCGGAGAAGTTGTTCATCTTCTCACGAACCAAATATCCCCAACTTCCAATCCGGATATTTCTCTATAACTTTAGAAAAAGCAGGAATTAAAAGATCGAAACCTTTCTGAGGTACATATCTACCTGCAGCAATCACTACCTTTTTATCCAATCCAGCTGTTTCTTCAGGGATTGCTGTAGCATTTTCTGCTTTATATAACTTTACCCGAGTTCCTTCTAATAGTAATTGATAGTCATTAATTTCTGAATCTGTCAAACAAGTTAACCTTCTAATTCCCCATGATATTGACTCAAATCCACATTATCACATTAAAAATTTCCCTTGTTATATTAAATATTGATTCTTTTAAATAAAATCAAAGGTACCGTATGTAATTACCTTTTTCATACTTCATTGTCCCCTGTGAAATATTCCCTTTATAATTGGTTAAAGAAAGTAAATTAAAACAGAGCTTTCCCCGCATCATGAAATCATAAAAGCCCCTGTAAACCTAAACAAATCTACATATAATTTACATCAAGTTCGCATAAAATTCACAATAGTGATTATCGCATACTTTTCATTTACAAACTATTACCATTAATACGCAGTTTTTGTCATATGCACTCTAGGAAAACGCTTTCTTCATTAGTTCTACAAAGTTCTATTTATCTTCTTCAACTACAAAAAAATCAGGAAGAAAACATCCTCTTCCTGATTTTCACTAATTTTATACGTTTTTAGACCTTATCGTAATGCACGACGTGGTAATTTATCGATATTCTCTAACATAATACCTGTACCAACAGCAACACAGTGCATTGGGTTTTCAGCAATTAATACCGGTACTTTTAGTTCTTCTGCTAGAAGCATGTCGATACCGTGTAGTAAAGCTCCACCGCCTGTTAGAATAACACCACGGTCGATAATGTCCGCAGATAATTCTGGTGGTGTGCGCTCTAGTACACCTTTTGCAGCTTGTACAATGACAGCTGCGTCTTCTTTTAGTGCTTCTGTAATTTCTTCAGAGCATACTGTAATTGTGCGTGGTAAACCAGTTACCATGTCACGTCCGCGAATTTCAAGCTCTTCACTGCGTGCACCTGGGAATACTGTACCAATTTTAATTTTAATATTTTCTGAAGTACGTTCTCCAATTAATAGCTTATACTTACGTTTAACGTAGTTTAAGATCTCCATATCAAACTTATCGCCAGCCATTTTGATAGAGGAAGAGGTAACAATATCACCCATAGAAAGTACGGCAATATCTGTTGTACCTCCACCAATATCAACAACCATGTTACCGCTTGGTTGGAAGATTTCCATACCAGCACCAACTGCTGCTACTTTTGGTTCTTCTTCTAAAAATACTGTTTTACCACCTGAACGTTCAGCAGCCTCACGAATTGCTTTTTGTTCTACTGATGTGATGTTCGTTGGGCAACAAATTAAAATGCGAGGTTTTGAAAAGAAGCTCTTTACGTCCAATTTGTTAATGAAATACTTTAACATTGCTTCTGTAATGTCGAAATCTGCGATTACACCATCTTTAAGTGGACGAATTGCTACAATATTACCAGGCGTACGTCCCACCATACTTCTTGCTTCTTCACCTACTGCTAATACTTTACCTGTATTACGATCAATTGCCACAACAGATGGCTCATTTAATACAATACCCTTACCTTTAACATGAATTAGTACGTTAGCCGTACCTAGGTCAATTCCGATATCTCGCGCAAACATTCCCGTTTTTTCCTCCTCGATATTCAAAATCAGGTTACACCCGAATTCTTTTACACCTAATTTCTGATTTTATCATAAATTTAACAGAAACGTAATATTCACAAAAAGAATTCTTCTGAAAAATATTATCGAATATACGCGGAATGTTTGCTACTGTATCTCTATTGACGTACAGGCTTTTCTACATCTTCTTTTCTATACTTTTGCTTTGTTGCTTCTCCACCCCTTAAATGACGAATAGACTTATGATAATCAAGAATTTCTTTCACTTCATTTGCGAGCTCTGGATTAATTTCTGGTAGACGTTCTGTTAAATCTTTATGGACTGTACTCTTTGATACCCCAAATTCCTTTGCAATGACACGCACTGTCTTTCTTGTCTCCACGATATACTTGCCAATCTTGATAGTTCTCTCTTTGATGTAATCGTGCACACCACTCGCCTCCCTAAATTGGATGTGAGAAGTGTGAAATGAGCCTCGCTGCATACGACTAAGAAGTAAGTGTGAGTGCTGTTTGTAAGCGTTAAACATTCTTGGATTTATAATGAAATGATTCACGATTTCTCACCTCAAACACTCTCTTTGCTTTGGTTTATACCATTGTATTGCCCGCACTACTGATATATGCTACATGTTCACTATTTTTGCGGACTAAGTTAAGAAAAATTACGTTTTTTTGTGAGAAATACGTTAACAATGACTATTATGGCAAAAAAATGACACCTTATATTCAAGGTGTCATTCTTCTCGTTCCAATTCTTCTTCTAACAACTGATGGTGGGGAACCTCTTTCTTACCGGCAATATAATAATATAAAGTGAATAAAACAAACAATAAAATAATAGCAATCGACATAACAAACAAAAATGACACAGTATCCCCTCCCTTTTGTAATATATATTCGAGAATCTCGTCATTTTTCCTTGTTATTGCAACTTTTTTCTCGAAATGGATTATTTTTATATAAAGTAAAACTTTAATCAGTGGGGTTTTTCTTCATCCCCACTGATTATTAGCCTTCACCAATCGGGCTTTTACGGGCAGCCCGCCCCCCACCTAACTTCTTTGCTTTTGCTGAATTTTGATTTAGGGGCCTTACTGCCCGCAAATAGCGGGATAAAAATGAAAAAATCAGTTCTCCTAGTGAGAACTGATTTTTTCACTTTTTTATTCTTGTGAAGAAGAACCATTAGATGATTCCGTAGAACCATTTGTTGATTTTTCTTCTTTCTTAGTTTCTTCTTTTTTGTCACTAGTCGAACCGCTTGTTGATTTCTCTTCTTTTTGAGACTTATCTTCTGTTTTACTTTCTGGTTTCGTGCTTGTTGACTTCTCTTCTTTTTGAGATTTGTCATCAGCTTTTTTACCAGAAGCATTCGTTGCTTTTGCAGCACCTGCATCAGCTTTAATTTCTGCTACTGATTTATTTAAGTAACGCTCAGGGTTCACAGCCACATTGTCTTTTCGTACTTCAAAGTGAACGTGAGAACCTGCCTCTTTGTTCATTGCACTTAGACCAGATGTTCCTAATACTTCACCTTGTACAACTCTTGCACCTTTTTCTACTTTCACACTGCCTAAGCTTTGATAAGAAACTGCTACACCATTTCCACTATCTACTGTTACCACATAACCAAGAAGTGAATCTTTTTCAGCTTTTATTACTGTACCACTTAAAGCAGCTGCTACATTAAATTCTTTTCCATTTTTCGCAGCAATGTCGATTCCTTTATTCGGGGAATATGTGTTGTTATAAAAGACAAGTGCTTTTTCTTGTTCCGCCTCAGTTGCTGCATCTTCATAGAACTTCTTCTGTACGACTACTTCCGCATTAGCGGCAGCTGGCATTTTCACTACTTCTGAAGATTTCGTTACTGGTACTGCTGGATCTTCCGATTGTGTATACGGTGTTGCTTGATCATGGTTCGGAGTCTTCTTCGGATTAGCTCCTTGGAACCATAGCGCAACCATTAAGATTACCGCTGCACAAGCAATGTATAGTGCCGGAAACACCCATCTTCTTTGAAATAAATGTACTACCTTTTGCGACTTTTTATTATTTCTTCCTCGCATTCCATCATCACCTCAGCAATCATTTTGAACAATATTCATGTATCCTATACAACGTATAACTAATTACTTTTCGACAAAATCTGTAAAAATATGTATAAGAATTGTAAAATTTCCGAGGAAATGATAGAAAATAGAAAAAACTGAGCGTTTTGGCTCAGTTTTTAGTCCATTTGTTTCTTCTTATATACGATTAAACATGCAATAAGCGAAATAATAAGCCACACTCCAACATTTAGTATATGCCCACTAATACTACTAAACCCAGCTCCATCCACTAAGCTGTTAATTGCTTTTACAATATGAGATGTTGGAAGATACTCAATTAGTGTCTTAATTACTTTATTTTCAACCATTGGCTCAAATTGTGCAGCTAAATACATCGTCATTAAAATAGGCATCCCAATTAATGATGTTTGCGGTACAGAAGATGCAAGTAATCCGATCATTGTTCCAAGCACGATAAATAAAATAGTTCCACATAGAAATATCAATCCTACCAATGGAAGATTGATATTTAACTGATCTAAAATGAATAAATTTGCAATACAAATGACCATCGTCAGACCCGCTGTTAATAAACTCTTTCCAAGAAGAACTTCAACAGAAGATGCTGGGGATAACATTAACACACGTAGTGTATGTTTTTCTTTTTCTTCTGCAATTACCATAGATTGAACAAAGCCTGCGACAAATAGAAAGGCCGTTATAGTAGTAGTGCCTAACATTTCCTTTCCCGCTCCAAATCTGCTAAACAAAAATGACAATATAATTGGTAAAAATGCCATTAACAGCACTTGTGAATTTGTCTTAAAATCTTGTACTTCTTTTCTAAAAATAGCTGATACACGTCTCATTGAAAATGTCATTATAATCCCCTCCCAGTCACTTCAATAAAGATATCGCCTAGCGTTGGTTCGTGTGAATGAATGGATAGTAGTTCACCTTTTTTCATCCATTCTGAAATTCGTTTTGCACCTAATTCATCTTTTTGTACTACTTCTCTTTGCTTATCTTTTAATACGACTTGTATTTGATCTTTCGCGTATTGTAAGCGAAGGTTTTCCGGTGTATCAAGCGCTACAATTTCTCCGCCACACAAGAAGGCAATGCGGTTACAAAGCGTTTCTGCTTCGTCCATGTTGTGTGTCGTTAAGAAAATCGTCGTTCCTTCTTTGTTTAAGTCTTTTAAGATTTTATGAATGTTTTGCACGTTTACTGGATCGAGTGCAGATGTTGGTTCGTCTAAGAAGAGGATATCTGGTTTATGAAGGATTGCTCTTGCTAAGGTTACGCGTTGCTTCATTCCTTTTGATAGTTTCTTTACCTGTGTTTTTTTATCATCTAATAAGTTCACTTGCGTTAGCACTTCATCAATTCGTTCTTTTTTACAATCGTATAAATCACAAAATAATAGTAAATTATCATAAATGCTAAGTCTTTCGTATAAGCCGCTGTTATCTGTTAAAATACCAATTTGTTTGTAATCGATGCTACTTGGCCCTGTAATATCTTTCCCTAACACTCTGACCGTTCCAACACTATGAAGCAATTGAGAAGTTAAAATCTTTACTGTTGTTGTTTTACCAGATCCACTCGGTCCAAGGAATCCAAAAATCTCTCCTTGCTTCACCTCAATATTTACATTTCGAAGTGCTGTTTTTTCGTTAAAACTTTTCATTACATCTTTCATTTCAATTGCCCATGTCATTTCGTCATCCCCTTTGTTTTTCTTATATAGATGAAATTCGCTTTCGCAAGTTTCGATTTTGTTGTTTCGCTTTTCTTGACTCAATCATACGAAAAACAAAGGGGGTACGCAGTAAAATACCGATAAAAGGAGTATTTTTACCGGTGAATGAATCGTATTTTGAGCTTATTGGAGCATTTTTTATATCCCGATTACACCTTTTAATTCATCCATTCTTCCTTTCGAAAGCGGAATTGAACTTTTTCTTTCGTCATCCAAAATTAAACTAAAACTGTTACGAGTCCAAGTAATGACTTCTCGTACCCTTTGTAAATTCACAAGGTACGAGCGGTGACATCTAAAGAAACCGAATCCTGTTAATCTCACTTCTAGTTCACTTAATGTTAATGCACACACAAAATCGCCTTCACGCACATGAATATGTGTCACTCCATTTTGTGTTTCAATGAAATGGATTTCCATCGGATCAAGTAAAATAATTTTATCGTTCACTTTCGCTGGTATTCTTTCAAGTTTCATTTGTGGTATCATTTGAACAACTTTTTCTTCATCAACTTCTTCCATCTCTTCTTGCTCAATTTCTACCTTTCTCACACCGTCTTGATTTAATATGTATACATCTTCTGTTAATGAAAGGGCGTCCGATAAGAAAGATGACGTAATAAAGATTGCCTTTCCTTGTTCTTTCATTTTCATAATCGCTTTTCGAATAATAATCGTACTTTCTGTATCTACATTTTGCTCCGGCTCTTCTAAAATAACTAAATCCGGATTATGAATCATAATTCGCCCGATATGAAGGCGACGTTTCTCTGAAAATGACAATTTTTCTATTTTCACGTTTAATTTATCTAAGAGACCGACATATTGTACAACTTCTTCCGTGCTCATATTCGATTCATAAATTCCTAATAAAAATTTGAAGTATTCCTTCACCTTTAAACGATCATATGCTTCATCTTTCAAAAAGCAAAAACCGATACGTGAATATACTTCCTTTCCAATCGGCTCCTCTTCAAATAACACACTGCCCGAAGAAGCCTCTTCTTCTCCGATAATAATACGATGTAACACTTTAGCTGTATGATTATTGCATTGCAAAACAACACATTGTCCTTCCTCAACCTCCAGTTCAATTGCCGGTAACTGGTTCGTCTTCCCTAATTGTTTCAACTCCAACAACGCCATTCTGTCTCCCCCAAATGTTTTCTCTAATTATACCAAACAATTAATGGAAAATTATGATATTTAATACAGTCATTATAATTTAAAGGATGTCAACAAAGAAGGCTATCCATGTTAAAGGATAGCCTTCTTCTTTATTTCTGCTCCACCATATAAGTCTGGAGCTGATCACGAAGTGCTCTTTTTAAGAATTTCCCTACAGATGTTTTCGGAATTTCATTTACAAATATAATATCATTTGGCATCCACCATTTCGGGAATTCAGCTTCTAGTAAAGCATAAAGCTCTTCTCTTTCTACTGTTTGTCCTTCTTTTAATACGACGCAAGCAACAGGACGTTCTTGCCATTTTTCATGCGGAACTGCCACGACAGATGCTTCTAATACGTTATCGTGTGACATTAAAGCGTTTTCTAAATCTACTGAAGAAATCCACTCACCGCCGCTTTTAATTAAGTCTTTCGTACGATCAGCAATTTTAATAAATCCTTCCGAATCAACTGTAACGATATCCCCTGTATGGAGCCAACCATCTTTCATCGATTCCTCTGTACGCTCATCTTTATAATAGCTACCGGCGATCCATGGGCCTCTTAGGCATAGTTCTCCCATCTCTTCTCCATCCCATTTAATTTCACCGTCTTGTCCGATCACTTTCATTTCTAACCCAGGGAATAAATATCCTTGGCGAGAGCGTAAATTATAATATTCTTCTTTCGGTAAATCGCGTTGATATGATTTCGGACAATTAATTACAACAGCAGGACTCGTTTCTGTCATTCCATATATTTGTCTAAATGCAATTTCATATTTCTCTTCATACGTACGAATCATACTTTGCGGAGCTGCTGATCCACCTGACCATATCGTTTTTACGCTACTAATATCATATGGATGTTTTTCTAGTTCCTGCAACAAACCAATCCAAATTGTCGGCACGCCAGCCGTAATTGTTACTTTCTCACTTTCAATTAATTCCGCTAAAATCTTCGGTGTGAAATGTGGTCCTGGTAATACGAGTTTTGTCCCAAACCATGTACTCGCAAACGGTAATCCCCATGCATTAACATGGAACATTGGAACGACAGGCATACAAGTGTCTACTTCTGATATATTCCCGCCATCTGCAAGTCCGAGTGTATAACTGTGGAGCGCAATACTACGGTGTGTATAAACTACACCTTTCGGTTTCCCTGTCGTAGCCGATGTGTAGCACATACCGGCTGGTTCTTTTTCATCTAAATCTTTTACAAACGGAAATGTCTCATCGCCTTCTTCGAGTAATTGGTCGTAATGATATGCTGGTGATAGTGTTGTGTGAGGTAGTTTATGATCGTCTGTCATAATAATAAAGGCTTTTATATGCGGGATTTCGTGTTGAATACTCTCTAATATAGGTACCATATCTTCATCGACAAGAATGATTTTATCTTCTGCATGGTTAATAATATATGAAATGTGATCAGCGGAAAGCCTTAAATTAATTGTATGTAGCACTGCTCCAATTCCAGGAATCGCAAAGTATGCTTCCAAATGCCTATGATGGTTCCAAGCAATTGTACCTACTTTATCCCCTTGTTCAATTCCCATTTTCGTTAATACGCTAGCGAGCCTTCTCGTCCGCTTTGCAATTTCTCCGTATGTTAATGTATGAATACGCGATGCAGTCCGTGAGACAACTTCCTTTTTCGAAAAATATTTCTCCGCTCGTTCCATCATTGACGGAATGAGAAGTGGTACATCCATCATCATTTTTCATTACCCCCTGTTATTATGTTTTATATATTCATATAACTGTATTATAACACATAGTGTACAGCGTACCTTCCATTTATTTCTACAAATAATGACAAAAAGAGCTAATTTAAATTAGCTCCTTTTGAACTCTACTTCTTCACCATCAATTTTCCTTCATAATCATTCATCGTTTTAATTTCGATCCCTTTATAATAATGAGCGACTATATCTGTATATTTCTTACCTTCTTTCGCCATTCCGTTCGCACCGTACTGACTCATACCGACGCCATGACCGAATCCTTTCGTTGTCACGACGATTTTATCCCCTTGTTGTTTCCATGTGAAGTCAGAAGAGCGTAAATCTAATTTGTCACGTACATCTCTTCCTGTTAATGTTTTTCCTTGAAACGCTACATCTTTTACACGATTTCCTTCTGTGCGGTCTTTAATATTGCCAACCTTCCCGTCTGCTAGCACCTTCACACCGAGACGTTTTTGAAAATCAGCTACTGTGAATGTTTGTTCACTTGTAAATTTCGGAGAGGCTTCATCCCACGGACTATCTACGCTTTTCAAATAAGGATAATCATTTCCCCAATAATCAGCTGCATTTTCTGTTCGCCCGTTACTCGTTGAGAAGAACGAAGCTGAAATTGGTTTTCCATCATACGTTAAAACTTGTCCTGCGGTTTTAGAAACTGCTTCTTCGATTTTCTTTAAATTATTTTCGTAGTTATTACCCCATTGTTTCTTCAATTCTTCTTTGCTTTTGTACACTTGATCTTTCACCGTATCTGTCACATCCGCATTATTTTTCTTACCACCACTTAGCATACGCTGCACTACAAATGTTCTTGCTGCTAATGCCTGCGCCTTTAGCGCCTCTATTTCAAAACTGGCATTCATCTCAGAAGCTACTACACCGGTCACGTACTCCTCCATAGGTACTGTTTCTACCTTCTTCTGCTGATCGCGATATACAGCAACTTGAACCGCTGTATCTACTTTCCCTGGAGCTGGTATACTTTCTATCGCTGGAGGAGTTTTAGAAGCTGCTTCTTCTCCTACTTTTGCTTTCGCAAACGGAATAACAAGAGCAGCAGGTACAATGATAACGAGCGCTATTAAAAGCGCTACTGTAATGAAAAGTGGCTTTGAAAATTTCATCCTATTCCCCCAATATAAAGTTGGCTTCTTTTCATTCTTATGGAATTATGGGGTTTTTTAGAACATACTTGGAGGTATCGGTATAAAGTGAAACTTTGATCAGTTGGGGGCTTGTTCATCCCTCACTAATTATTAGCCCATCCCAATCGGGCATGTGCGGGATAAAACGAAAATTTTCTAAATATTTTCACTGGTACGTGCATAAGTATTGAATTTATTGACTATAACAGTAATAACCAAAAAAAATAGCCCCTATGCCAAAAGACATAGAAACTATTTCAATTAAGCGTGAAGATCAGAAACTTCTTGTTCTTTCACTTCTTCTACTTTTTCGTTTACACGTTCAATAGTTGCACCTAATGCAGCTAATTTCTTATGGAAATCTACATAACCGCGATCAAGATGCTTTAACTCTGTTACACGAGTGTGACCTTCTGATACTAAACCAGCTAAGATTAATGCAGCTGCAGCACGTAAGTCAGTTGCGCCTACTTCAGCACCTTGTAAGCTGTTTGGACCGTTCATAATAACAGAACGACCTTCAATTTTAATATCAGCATTCATACGACGGAATTCTTCAACGTGCATGAAGCGGTTTTCGAATACCGTTTCTGTAATCATACTTGTTCCATCAGCTTGTAGTAATAATGCCATCATTTGTGATTGCATGTCTGTTGGGAAACCTGGGTGAGGCATAGTTTTAATATCAACCGCTTTTAACTTATCTGGACCGATAACACGTACACCTTCATTTTCCTCAATAATTTTAACACCCATTTCTTCCATTTTCGCTGTAATTGAGCGTAAGTGTTCAGGTACAGCATTTTCAATTAAGATGTCTCCACCAGTAATTGCCGCTGCAACCATGAATGTTCCCGCTTCAATACGGTCAGGAATAATAGAGTGGTTTGCACCATATAATTTATCAACGCCTTCGATACGAATCGTTCCAGTTCCAGCTCCGCGTACTTTCGCTCCCATCGCATTTAAGAAGTTAGCTAAGTCAACGATTTCTGGTTCTTTCGCTGCGTTTTCAAGGATTGTTGTCCCTTTTGCTAATGTAGCTGCAGACATAATGTTTTCTGTCGCGCCCACGCTTGGGAAGTCTAAATAAATTTTAGCTCCTTTTAGTTCTCCCTCTACGTATGCCTCAACAAAACCATTACCAACCTGTACTTTTGCTCCCATTGCTTCGAAGCCTTTTAAATGTTGGTCAATTGGACGTGAACCAATTGCACATCCACCAGGAAGTGCAATACGAGCACGACCGTTACGTGCTAATAATGGTCCCATTACTTGAACCGATGCACGCATTTTACGTACATATTCAAATGGTGCTTCAATGTTTAGTTCTTTAGAAGCATCGATTGTTACTTGGTTATTTTCAAATACGACTTCAGCATTTAAATGACGTAATACCTCATTAATTGTGTATACATCAGACAAAACTGGTACTTCAGATAGTACATTCTTTCCATCACTCGCTAATAGGGCTGCAGCGATTATAGGTAATACAGCATTTTTTGCGCCCTCAACACGCACTGTGCCGTTTAACCGCTTTCCGCCACGGACGATGATCTTTTCCAAATTATTCCCCTCCGTGTCCTTTTTTCAGTATCTATTCACTCAATACTCAGAAGTTATGATCGGTGTGCCAACCACAATTTTATCCTTGTTGTCTGTAGAACGTATTGCTATTTGCACATTTATTTTCTCTCTATTTGTTGAAAGAGCGTCATCCCACTTTTTATTGTATGCGGAGACTGATACAAATGCTCTTTCTTCTATCTGTTCGATCGCTCTTGCTGAAAGATTTTTCAAAACCTGATCGGTTTTATTTTGCAAAACACCTTCAATCTTATCATTCAGTACACCTTGAACACAAGTGTAAATTGTAGGTTTTCCACTAAAAATTTCATTCATTTTCTGAACATACTTCGGGTCCCATTTCGCCCCGCTTACTTCAAAAATAATGAAAGTGTTTTCTTTAGTATTTTCCTTACTCCAAGTTACTACTACTCGTTCTTCATAAGAAGAAAACTTTTTATAGGATGTAGCTTTATATCCATCTGGAGATTGTTCTAATTCCCAACTTTCGATATTCGCCTTGTCCTTCACATCGTTTAACAATTTTTGAAACGTATGTATATTAGAAATTGTTTTTGTTTCTCGCGCTAACCATGACCATTTCTCCACTTTAGCATCATTTTTCTCTAAAGCTGCAATCATGCTTTCCATTTTCTGTTCATCGCTTATCGGTTTCATCTCTCTATATCCAACCAAGAATAAAACAACACTCAAGGCAATAATAAGAATGGCTTTAAGCTTCAATTTCATCCCCTCCTATCCCCATTGTTAACGGAGATATGAGGTTCTATACACTTACTTTACTAAATACGTTAAACTCTTCGAATAGCCTAAATAATCAAGGAAAAAGTTACTTACAGATGTCCCAATTGCAATTGTAATTAGGATGAGTAACACTCTCGTCTGCATCACTTTTCCAGCCTTCATTAAACGCTCAATGTGGATGCCTTGCAGGGCCCACCACGTAATGGTAATAAACAATAAATGCGAAAAAATCGCAATCAGTGCTTGTTGCCCTAAAAGTTGTGCCAAAAAATCGACCCCTTTTTACTTGGCTACTACTTATACAAAATAAAAAAAACGATACCATAATAAGTAGGAGCCACACTTTTTCAAATGCAAATAAGCATCTTACATTTTATATCGTAATTTTCTCTCAAAGAACGTATACCTATATGCATTTTCAGTTGCGGTTAACACAAAATAAAAAGCGTAGAGTACCGACTCCACACCTTTTATTTTCACTATTGTACCACGTTCCCTAAGAAGAAGAAATCTTTCATTAATGGAAAATATTCATAAAAGAAATTATATCCAATCATCGGCATAATCCCCAGTATTACAATCGAAATTGCACAAACACTCATAACAACCTTTATATTTAACGGTAACCTAATTTTTTCTTCTGCCTCTCCAGCCCGGAAAAACATTTGCTGTAAAATACGGAAATAATATACGAATGAAATGACTGTCGTACCCATCATAATAGAAGCTAGTACGTAATGAGCTGGCTCTACATGAAGTGCGCCTAAAAAGATGTTAATCTTTCCAATGAAACCAGCTGTCCCTGGTATCCCGGCTAACGATAAAATAAAAAGCGTCATCACTATCGCTGTAAATGGCGATCGCTTATATAGCCCTGTGAAAATGGTGATATTTTCTTTGTCGCTTTGTAAGATCAAGCCATGGATAATTGCAAATGCCCCTATATTCATAAGCATATATGCAAGCATGTAAAACCACATGCTATCCATCGTAAATGGTGACAAAGCCACAAGCGGAACGAGTAAATACCCCGCATGCGCAATGCCTGAATAAGCAAATAGACGTTTTACGTTGTATTGTTTTAATGCGACTACGTTCCCAACAACCATCGTAACACTTGCTAGTACAGCAATGTATATGCTCATACGCCCGTATAAAGATTGCATCTCCCCTTGTATTGATACACTTGCAAAAACCATGAGGAACAGACGAATAATGAGTAGGAACCCCGCAATTTTAGAAATCGTTCCAAGAAAAGCAGTAACAGGTGTAGCAGCCCCTTCATATACATCGGGTGCCCACATATGAAACGGCACTGTTGCAATTTTAAAAGAAAGCCCAACGAACAACAGTAGAAATGCGAGAGCTAACAATAATTGAATACCACCAGCCAGCTCCTCGGTGAATACTTTTTGCATATCCACGATATTGGTTGAGCCTGTAATACCGTATAAATAACTCATTCCAAAGAGCGTAATTGCCGTTCCAATTCCTCCGTTAATGACGTATTTCATTGCCGCTTCATTTGATGCACGGTTCTTTTTTCGTATTCCTACTAAAATGTACGAAGAAAGTGACAGTAGCTCTAAACCGACAAAAAGTGTAATGAAGTCAACACTAGAAGACATGAACATCGCCCCAAGAAGGGCCATTAAAAATAAGTAATAATATTCTCCCTTATCTTCAATTGGATTCTTCTTGTCATCGCTCATTGCGGTGCATAAAATGAGAGCCGCTCCGCCTAATAACAACGTTTTAAATCCTTTTGAAAATCCATCTAACACAAACGATCCATTTAAAATATCTCCTGTTGGTTCGCTGTATAGCGTAATTAATGACACAATTGCGAATATGGCGGCGGCGATTGCACCAAGCGCTACGTACCTATGGTTCAGCTTAAAAAACAAATCACATATGGAAAGAAGGATGGCAGCTCCGAGAATAATGAATTCTGGCACCATTAGATGCCATGATAAACTAAGTAACGTATCCATATCCATCCTACTTCACCCCCAATGTTTCCAGTGTATTTTGAAGCGGATCCCCTAGTATTTCTGGCATTACTCCAATTGCAATAATACAGAAGATAAGCAATAGGACAGGGACGTACTCCCATCCGTGTAGATCAGATTTCGCTTCCCACTCTTTCTTCCCAAATGTCACTTGAAGTGTCGCTCTTAATACGTATACAGCGGTTAAAATAATACCAAGCACACCAACTGCAGCAATGACTGGCTCCCCTTGGAATAAACCGAGAAAAGCAAGAAACTCGCTAACAAATCCAGACATCCCCGGCAGTCCAAGTGATGCCATCCCTCCCGCTAAGAAGAAGCCGCTAAGTACTGGGACACTTTTTGCGAGTCCACCAAGCGCTGTAATATCCGACGTTCCAAAGCGCTGTTCTATAATACCAAGTAAAAAGAAAAGCAAGGCTGCAATTAAACCGTGCGACACAACTTGGAATAGCGCTCCTTGTGTACCTGGTGCATTAAGTGCTGCAAGCCCCATTAAAACAATTCCCATGTGCGAAATACTAGAGTAAGCAAGTACTTTCCTAAAGTCCGTTTGGATGAGTGCTAAAAAGGCACCGTACAATAAATTAATTACTCCTAAAATCGCGATTAGCGTTGCGAACTCGCTAAAGTATTCCGGAAATAACCCCTTCCCGAAGCGAATCATACCGTACGCCCCAATCTTTAGCAAAACGCCCGCATGAAGCATAACTACCGCAGGATGTGCTTCAATATGCACATTGACCATCCAGCGATGTAATGGGAAAACGGGTAGTTTAATCGCAAAAGCAATCATTATAGAAAGAAATAAACCGAACTGCAAACTACTCGGAATGGTCGCTCCTCCGCTACCCAAATTTGTTAAGATCTCTTTCAGTTCTAAAATATTTGTAGTACCTGTTTTCGCGAACAAAATCGAGAACACGATGAGCAAAATAGCCGAGCCAATACCGTTATATATTAAATAACTATATGCAGCCTTTTCGCTCGACAGTTTCCCCCACTTCCCAATTAATAAGAACATTGGTGGCAACGTAATTTCAAAGAAGATAAAGAACAATATTAAATTTTGAGCAGCGAAGACACCGAGCATCCCTATCTCTAGCATGAGTAATAGCATATAAAATGCTTTCAAATTTCTTTGAATAGAAAAGGCCGCAATTGCCGCAAGCATCGCTAGAAGGGCCGTCAGCACCATCATGACAAGCGATAGGCCATCAATACCAAGCTCATAGTAAATGGAAAACCATCTTTTATCCACCGCCGCAAAATCCCCAAATTTAATCCATTTCACTTTTTCATCAAATAACGATAAACTCTTTCCAGAAGCATATGTACAAGCGAGGACAATAGCGATTCCAAATGGAAGCGCCGTCCCAAATAAACCGAGCGCTCGCACTGTACGCGATTCTTTTTTCGGCGTTAATATAAGTAAGAGAATTCCTAAAAGCGGGGAAAAAATGAAGAACGTTAACAACAAATCATTCATCGTAAATCCCCTCCCGTATATAGCAAAATAATGACGAGTACTGCGAGTGAAACTGCTGTTACAGTGCCATATACTTGTACATTCCCGTTTTGAAGTTTCGATCCTATACTACTCGCACCTTTAACCAAA
Organism: Bacillus cereus group sp. BfR-BA-01383; assembly: GCF_022663495.1. Lineage (NCBI taxonomy): Bacteria > Bacillati > Bacillota > Bacilli > Caryophanales > Bacillaceae > Bacillus > Bacillus cereus group sp. BfR-BA-01383. The sequence continues at coordinate 23,711 of NZ_JAKUFP010000016.1, read as the reverse complement.
CTTCCAATTAAAACTGCGATTCCTTCTACAACATATACTTCAAATAAGCGAAGCACATGAGCGATTCCCTTCGTAATAGGAAGCACCGTAACATTGTATAGTTCATCCACATAATATTTTTCTTTCAGGAGATTATGAAGGAAAGATCCTTCTCCTCCAGCCCAATTCCTTGCGATAATTTTCTTTCCATATATGAAATATGCAAGGGCAATTCCCGCAAATGAAACGAGCGTCGCAACAATCATAATCCAAACTGGTCCATGAGCTTCTTCCACCTTGAACCCTACATCTTTCGTAAGCCAATCTCCGAGAAACGTCCCAAACCATGGTGTATTGATATATCCTGCTACTACCGCGAGAACACCGAGGACAATCATCGGATACGTCATTGTGCGGGGCGATTCCTGCACGTCTCCCTTCGTCTTCGCTTCTCCAGTAAAGACAAGAAAGTATAGGCGGAACATGTAAAACGCTGTTAAAAATGCCGCAATTACTGCTAAAGTGAATAAAACGTAATTGCCATTCATCCACGTCGCCGCTAAAATTTCATCTTTACTAAAGAAACCAGAGAGAAGAGGAACACCACTAATTGCAAGTGTACCTATTAAAAATAGCGCAGCAGTTACTTTCATCTTCTTCTGTAAACCGCCCATTTTATTAATGTTTTGCGTGTGCACGGCATGAATTACACTTCCTGCCGCCAAGAATAGTAACGCTTTAAAAAAGGCGTGTGTCGTTAAATGAAAGATACCAGCTACATAACCAGCAGAGCCTAATGCGAGCATCATATACCCAAGCTGACTAACTGTAGAATAAGCAAGCACCCTCTTGATATCCGTTTGTACAAGGCCAATAGAGGCCGCAAATATTGCAGTGAACGCTCCAACGATTGCCACTGTCTGCATCGCCACCGCACTTGCTGAAAATAACGGGAACATCGTCGCTACTAAATATACACCTGCTGCAACCATCGTCGCCGCATGAATAAGCGCTGAAACAGGTGTCGGTCCTTCCATTGCATCAGGCAACCACGTATGAAGCGGAAACTGACCTGATTTCCCCATCGCACCGACAAAAATTAATATCGCCGTTATTGTAATCATAGAAGGAGGGAGGTCGCCCGTATGAATCGCCTGAAAAATTGCATCATATTCGAAACTACCTGCGTGCCAAAAAATTAAAATCATCCCAATAAATAAACCAACATCCCCAATACGTGTCATAATAAAAGCCTTTTTCGCAGCAGCCTTCGCTTCTTCTTTATAGAAATAAAAACCGATGAGTAAAAATGAACCGAGGCCAACTAACTCCCAAAATACATAGAGTTGTAATAAATTCGTCGATATAACGAGCCCTAGCATCGCAAACGTAAAGAGCCCTAAATACGCATAAAAGGTTGGTAATCTTTCGTCACCTTTCATATAACCTTTCGAATATACATGTACAAGTAAACTCACAAGTGTAACGATAAACAACATTAAAGCTCCTAATGCAGTCACCTCAAAGCCAAATGATATATCTATATCTCCAGCTCTAAGCCATACCCACTTATGCTTCACTGGTACTGTCGAAAACCTTTCTATTAATACAAGTACCGCAAATATAAAGGAGAGAAAGATGAAGAAAATACTAAGTACGCTGCTTCCTTCTCTAATTTTCTTCCCGAACGTAATAAGTAACAAAAACGAAACAAGCGGGAAAAGCGGTATGAGCCATGCATAATCGATCATTGTTTCCTTCCCCCTTTTCGGTCACAATGGCTATCCTTTGAGCGTATCCATTTCATCTACATGAACTGTCGTGCGATTACGGTACAAAGCAATCAAAATAGCGAGTCCTACCGCCGCCTCCGCTGCCGCTACAGCCATCGTAAACAGCGAGAAAATTTGCCCTGTTAAATTCGGAAACAACCCTAATTTGCTAAAAGCCACTAAGTTTAAATTGGCAGCATTGAGCATTAATTCGATACAAACTAATACGATTACTGTATTCCGCTTTGTTAAAGCTCCAAATAGACCGATGCAAAACAAAATAATCGCAAGTGTTAAATACGCAGAAGCTGGAACGCTACTCATTGGAATCCTCCTCTTTCTCATCCTTCTTCGCAAGTATAATCGCGCCAACAAGTGCTACAAGTAAAATAACCGAGGTTAACTCAAATGGAATAATATATTTTGAATAGAGAAGTGTACCGATTTGAAGTGTGTTGTTTTCATGGAGAGGTAAACTTCCTTGTGTGCTTTGATTTGAAAAATCGATACTATTAACAGCGAAATACATAACTGCTCCAAATGCTACAACCGCAAAGAAGATAATCCATTTTCGAAGAGTAAGACGCGATTCATTTTCCGCGTCATGTTTCGTTAACATAATGCCAAAAATCATAATAATTGTGATCGCACCAGAGTAAAGTAAAATTTGTGCAACGCCGATAAATTCGGCTGATAAAAGAAAGTATAAACCTGCAATGCTGAGGAATGTAAGAACGAGAGCTAGCATCATATGCATTACTTTTGTTAAGTTCAGCATAAGAATTCCGCCGATAATTGCAGACAAGGATAGGATAAAGAATGCTACAAACTCGCCATTCATGCTTTATTCTCCTTCCTGACGTTTTCGTCGTTTTCGTCAAGCCACTGCAAATTTTTAAATAAATCATCACGTGAATATTCCGCGAGTTCAAAGTTATTTGTCATAACAATCGCCTCTGTCGGGCAAACTTCAGTACATAAATCGCAAAGAATACAAATTTCAAAATTAATATCGTACGTATCGATAATTTTTCCTTTTTTCGTAGGATCAGGATGTTTTTTTCCCGTTAATTGAATGCAATCTGTAGGACAAATGTTAGAACATTGATTACAAACAATACATTTTTCCGGATAAAACTTTTGAATCCCCCTAAAGCGATCTGGCAACGGCAACGGTTGATTTGGATAATCATACGTTACCTTTTTCTTACTTAAATTACTAAGCGTATATTTTAAACCTTTAAATAGTCCTTTCATCTCTTACTGGCACCCCCTTTATAGATTAGAAGAATAACTCCTTAATCAATGCCGTTAAGAAAATATTTGCAAGCGCGATTGGTAATAGTACTTTCCAACCAAACTCCATTAACTGATCGCCCCTTATGCGCGGAAACGTAACGCGGAACCAAATTAATAGGAAGACTACACTGCTAAATTTCAAAGCAAACCATACAGCTCCTGGGATAAATCCAAGAAACATAACTGGGTTCCAGCCGCCTAAAAAGAGCACTGTAATTAAAGATGCCATTCCGAAAAAATATACATACTCTGAAAGCATGAAAAATGCCCAGCGAAACCCTGAGTATTCCGTATGATATCCAGAAACAAGCTCCGACTCCGCTTCTGGTAAATCAAACGGTGTCCTATTTAACTCTGCAACCGCTGCGATTAAGAAAACGACAAAACCAACTGGCTGTACGAAAATGTACCAAACCTTCTCCTGCGCTGCTACAATTTCATTTAAATTTAGGCTACCAGCTAACAAAACGACGCCAATTACACTCATTACGAGCGGAATTTCATAGGAAATCATTTGCGCCGCCGCACGCATCCCTCCTAAAAGGGAATATTTATTATTTGATGCCCATCCCCCAGTTACAACGCCAATTGTCGTAATCCCAGAAACAGCAATGTAATACAATAAGCCTACGCCAATATCTGCAAACTGAAATTTATCAGTAAACGGGATAACCACAAGCACCATAAATGCTGGTGCAAATGCAATGACCGGCGCTAATATAAATAACGGTTTATCTGCAGCTTTCGGAATACTATCTTCTTTTAATAATAGTTTCAAAACATCAGCTACCGTTTGCAGTAAACCGAACCGGCCCCCAACTTGGTTTGGTCCAATCCGTCCTTGCATAAATCCCATCACTTTCCGCTCTGCCAAAATGCCGTATGTAACGAAGCCCAGGACTGCAAATAATAGAAGCACCGCTAATCCGAAAAAAATGAAGAAATTCGTCCAGCTTGAAGGTGATTGTAAGAGCGTCTCAATCATTAGCCGTCAACCTCCCCAAGTACAATATCAACCCCACCTAAAATCGTAATTAAATTGGCGATGTTTTCACCTTTCAATAACTTCGGTAAGATTTGCAAATTATAAAAAGACGGTCTGCGAAATTTCAAGCGGTACGGCTCTTTCTTTCCATCACTAGCAATATAGCAACCAATCTCTCCGCGCGGCGATTCTATACGGACAAACGCTTCTCCCTTAGGTGCTTTAATAATTTTTGGCACTTTCGCTAGTACGGCTCCATCCTTTGGAAACTGCTGTACTGCTTGCTCAACAATTTTTAACGACTCCTCAATTTCTTCCATTCGGCAAACGTAGCGATCCCAAGCATCCCCAACGCTCCCAACAGGAACATCAAAGTCAAAACGATCATAAATCGAATATGGCTCATCTTTGCGAAGATCCCAGTTTACTCCCGTGCACCGCAAATTCGCTCCGCTTAAAGAATACGAAATCGCTTCTTCCGCGCTATATATGCCAACGCCTTTTACACGATTTAAGAAAATCTCATTACCGCTAACGAGGTCGTGATAACCTGCCAATTGCTCTCTCATATACGGAACAAACTCTTCCACTTTTTCAATCCAGCCATCCGGGGCATCCCACTTCACACCGCCGATTCTCATATAGTTAAAAGTAAGCCGTGCACCGCATAATTCATTTAATAAATTTATGATCATCTCTCGTTCACGAAACGCGTACAAAAATGGGCTAACTGCTCCTATATCAAGAAGATTCGTCCCCCACCAAACGAGATGACTCGCAATCCTTCCAAGCTCCATCGCAAGCACCCGCAAGTATTCGGCACGCTCCGGAATTTCAAGTCCCATCATCGTCTCTACAGCATGGCAAATGACGTAGTTATTCGTCATTGCTGATAAATAGTCCATTCGATCTGTATAAGGGATAATTTGCGTATACTGTAAGCTCTCAGCAATCTTTTCAGTCCCGCGATGCAAATACCCAATAACAGGTGTAGCTTCTTTAATAATTTCCCCGTCAATCTTAATAACAAGCCTGAACACACCATGTGTACTCGGATGCTGAGGCCCTACATTCAAAAGCATCTCTTCCGTACGAATCATAAGCTACACCTCCACATCATACGGTTCATAATCTTTCCTAAGCGGATAACCTACCCAATCATCAGGCATTAAAATACGTGATAAATTCGGATGCCCCTTAAATACAATGCCGAGCAAGTCATACGCTTCTCGCTCCGGCCAGTCCGCTCCCTTCCAAAGCGCTGTCACCGATTCTACTTGTGGCGCTTCTCGGTCCAGCTTTACTTTCACCGCTACTGACTGTTTCTTTCCATATGAAAATAAATGAACATACACTTCCATATGTGTCACAAAATCCGTCGCATGTAGCCCTGACATATAATCAAAAGCAAGTCCCTCATGGAATCTCAATGACTCCATCACTTCATAATATTTCGATGTATCCACCACAAGAGTTGGCACATCTTTTGAAAGTTTATTAATATAGGAATCTACTAATGCACTCTCTCCTACCTTCTCCCTAATAACCCCAACATACTGATTTAAATACGGCTGATTAATAGATGTTTCTTCCGGCTTCGGCTCATCTTCAGCCTTACCTTCAGTACCCTTTGTCTTTGCCCTTGCCGCTGCTGCCGCTTTCGCCTTTTCATCTCCCGAATCTCCGTTATCTTGCGAGGCTTTCTGTTTTGCTAACGCCGCTGCTTTTGCGGCTGCCACAGCCTTCGCCTTTGCTTTAGCCTTTTCCTCTTCCGTTACTTCTTCTGTTCCTTCTCGCTTTTGCTTCGCTAGCGCCGCTGCTTTTGCTTTTGCGGCCGCTGCTGCCTTCGCCTTCGCTTTGGCCTTTTCCTCTTCCGTTACTTCTTCTGTTCCTTCTCTTTTCTGCTTCGCTAGTGCCGCTACTTTTGCCTTTGTAGCGGCTGCTGCCTTCGCCTTCGCTTTGGCCTTTTCCTCTTCCGTTACTTCTTCTGTTCCTTCTCTTTTCTGCTTCGCTAGTGCCGCTGCTTTTGCTTTTGCGGCCGCTGCTGCCTTCGCCTTCGCTTTGGCCTTTTCTTCTTCCGTTACTTCTTCTGTTCCTTCTCGCTTTTGCTTTGCTAGCGCAGCTGCTTTTGCTTTTGCGGCCGCTGCTGCCTTCGCTTTCGCTTTCGCCTTTTCCTCTTCCGTTACTTCTTCTGTTCCTTCTCGCTTTTGCTTCGCTAGCGCCGCTGCTTTTGCTTTTGCGGCCGCTGTTGCACGACGTTTTGCTTCTTCTACAGTCAGTTCGTCATTTTTTGGTAGCGCTTTCTCTTTTTCTTGGTTTTCTGTCTCAAGTTTAGATATTTCCGCATCATGTTTCGCAACAAGACGTTTTCTCGCTTCTTCCTTCGCACGTCTAGCCGCTTCTCTTTTCAGATCCTCTAAGTCTTTATTTGGATCACTCATTTATTCGTCACCTGCTTCCCTGTCTTTGCCTCGTAACGAATTTTCTCTTTCAACTTATTAATTCCATAAATTAAAGCTGCAGGATTTGGTGGGCATCCAGGAATATACACATCAACTGGTACAATCTGATCTACACCTTTCACAACAGCGTATGAATTTACATATGGACCACCGGCTGTCGCACAAGACCCCATCGCAATAACCCATTTCGGTTCGGGCATTTGATCGTATAAACGCCGAACAATAGGAGCCATCTTCTTCGTTACCGTTCCCGATACAATCATGACATCTGATTGCCTTGGTGAAGTCCGAAAAAATGACCCAAATCGATCTAAATCATAATGTGATGAACCTACTCCCATCATTTCGATCGCACAGCATGCCAGTCCAAACGTCATCGGCCATAAAGAGTTGCTCCTCGCCCATCCTTTCAACTGTTCCAATGTAGAAAAAAAGATATTTTTTTCTAATTCCGCTCGTTCATTTGGATGTAATTCCTCAAAATTTATAACCATTGTAACACCTTCTTTTTCCAAGCATACGCTAATCCAACTAGCAACATTACAACAAAGATGAGCATTTCAATTAATGCAAATAAACCTAACTTGTCATATGCAACAGCCCATGGGTATAAAAATAAAGTTTCTACATCAAAGATGACAAACAATAAGGCAAAAATATAATAACGAGCATGAAACCGAATATTTGCATCATGAAAAGGCTCAATCCCACTCTCATACGTCGTCGCTTTCGCTGCACTCGGTTTGTGTGGGCGCAGCATCCTTCCTAATATAAGAGCCACTACCGGCAGCAATATGCCTAATATCAAGAAAATCAAAACGATCATATAACTATTTTCATATACACTTGCCATTGTGAAACCCTCCCCCCTGGATTAAGAACAAGTTCACATAGTAAACAATATGTCCTAGTTGCAGTAATTATTATTTTTAAATTTTTCTAAATAATGCAACTATTTTAATCATTATAACAAACTTCAAATTCCTATGTCGATATGTTGGGGGCAGAAACAAGATTTATTAAAATCTATTTTTACAACTCGTTATACCTGTGCAAAATAAACATAGAAGTTATTTTTTTAAAATCGTAAAAATAAAAAGAGAAGTTTATATGTATATACCGTAGGTGATATAAATGAAAAAACAAACACATGTAAGTATTCTTATAAGCATTTTATTGTTGTCTATTGCGATTCATTACGTCATAATGCCTTTTTTATATGAATACTCATTTTCTTTTCAAATATTAATCGGAATGAGTACCCTATTAATTGATATTATCGCTTGTAGCTATATACTTTATTTTTCAAATATGAAAGAAGGATTACCTCGTTTATTTTGGTTAATATTATCCGTTGGAACTCTTTCTTATTTCATCGGTGATATAGTCGTTTCCTATCAACGTTTAATTTTAAAGGACTACTATACGTTCGTTGATCCGTCCGACTTTTTTTACTTACTTTTTTTAATTAGCTTTGCGCTTGCCTTTCTATACGAAATCATTTACAACCGAGATTTATTAGAAAAACTTTTTATGCTATGTGATATTTGCATTATCGTTACAGCCCAATTTACTTTAAGTTACTACTTGCTTATTGAGCGAACCATTCACGTTTTTACAACAACCTATATCGACATGTTTGTTCAACTTGCCTATCCAATGGCTGATTTGCTCTTTCTTTTAATAGGAATCAATCTTTTATTCAGACCGTTATCCTTATTACCAAAACAGGTTGGTGCACTTCTTGCCAGCGCTTTAATTTTGTATGCTACTACAGATGCTATTTATGCTTATATAAAATACTTCACACCAGCGTATTCTATGTTCACAATCACTCCGTTCTATCAAGTGGTCTTAGTACTAGTAGCAATCGCCTGTATTCTTCATACAAAAGAGCCTGAAAAACAAGAGCAAGTACTATTAACGCCTAAATTTGGTGAATCAATCCGATTATCATTACCTTATATTTCTGTAGTAATGCTTATTGTTTTTATATTAATTGAATATGTTTTTGCACCCATTGTAGTAATTGGTCTTATGATAACTTTCACTTTCGTTCTCATACGCCATAGTTTAGTTCGAAAACAAAATAAAATATTATTGCTAGCCCAAATGCAATTCAACTCGGAACTCGAGAAACAAATTGAACTACGTACAGAAGATTTAGTAGAACAAAAAAATGAGCTCTATCATAACCAACAAATGTTTAAATCTTTATACGAGCACCATCCAGATCCAATCTTCACATTAGATTTGTACGGTAATTTTCTCAAAGTGAATAACGCTGGTACTATGTTACTCGGTTATCAAACGAATGAACTATTAAATCAGCCCTATTACTCACTCATATACGAGGAAGATTTAGAAGAAATTATTAATACTTTTCATCATGTGAAAAAAGGGAATTCTATCTCTTTAGAAACACGGGCATATCACAAAAACAGAGATATTTACTACTTGCATGTTACGGCTGTTCCCATCTTTTTAAAGGCGCATATTTCTGGGGTCTATTTAATGATTAAAGATATTACGGAAAGCAAACAACAACAAGAACAAATTAATTTCCTAGCATATCATGATACTTTAACGGAGCTTGCAAATCGCCGTGCATTTCATCAATATTTAGAAAAAGCGATTGCACAAGCAAAAGTATCAAAAAGGCCTTTTGCTGTTATGTTTCTCGATCTAGACCGCTTTAAAGTTATTAATGATACACTCGGTCACCGGGTAGGGGATCTCCTATTAATTGCAGTGGCAAAAAGGCTCGAACAAATATCGACACAGAATATGAAACTTGCTCGACTAGCTGGGGATGAATTCACAATCCTTATCGAAAATTATACAAAAAATCCAGATGTACAAAAAATAGCTGATATGATTATAGCAGCCATGAACGAACCATTCAAAATCGAAAATCAACATTTACAAATCTCACCGAGTATCGGAATTGCGATATATCCTGAAGCAGGTGAAGATCCGTTATCTATTTTACAGCATGCTGATATGGCCATGTACGAAGCAAAAAATAGAGGGAAAAACGGTAGCTCTCTTTACACAAAAGAACTATATAAAAAAATGGAGCGAAAAGCTCGAATCGAAAAAGATTTGCCACTTGCTTTAGTAAATAAAGAGTTCTATCTCGTGTATCAACCACAAATTGATATTACAACGAGAAAAATTATTGGTGCTGAAGCATTAATACGCTGGAAACACCCGCTACTAGGCGACATTCCGCCGTGTGAGTTCATTCCCATTGTAGAAGAGACTCCTCAAGTCATCCCGCTTGGACATTGGGTGCTAAAAGAATCGTGTTGCCAATTAAGACTATGGCAAATGCTTGGCTACACAGATTTAAAAATGAGCGTGAATTTATCAGCAAAAGAGTTTCAGCAGGATCAATTAATCGAAAATATTTCCCAAATACTACAAGAAGTCAATGTGAATCCTAAATATGTAACACTCGAGCTAACCGAGAGAATTGCGATGACCAATGAACAGGAAACATTATTAAGGCTAAAACAATTAAAAGAATATGGTATTCAAATATCTATTGATGACTTTGGTACCGGCTACTCTTCTCTTGCATATTTGTCGATTTTCCCTATCGATACATTAAAAGTACCAAGAGAATTTACACAACTAGCCGATCATCGACCTGAAGAAAGGGCCATCGTTTCAACCATTCTTTCTCTTGCAAATACTTTAAATCTTTCAGTCGTTGCGGAAGGAATTGAAACAGAAAAACAGCTAAAGTTTTTACAAAAAAATAACTGTAAATATATGCAAGGTTACTATTTCAGTAAACCTCTAACAAGTAAGCAATTTATAAGATTTCTACAAAAAACACCCAGTATGAACAAATAGTTCACACTGGGTGTTTTTATCCCGTAAAAGTCCGATTGGTTCAAATCAGTGGGAGATGTCCCCCCCACTGATTACAGTTTCACTTTATATTGTTGGAATTTTTTTCTCATAATATTCTTCTGCAATCTCTTCGTAAAAAGCTGCAGCTGTTGTATAGAAATATGGAATTAACCATAGGAATCCAATCCCGAGTGTAATACAACTTAATATAAACCAACCAATAAAACTTAAGCATAAAAGGAAATACTCCATTTTATGCCCATCCATCATACGACGGCTTTCTGTAATGGCTTGATTCAATGAATATTCAGGATGATCGTTTATAATGAAATACGTCATTGCATAAGAAAACGATTTAATAATGCCTGGAATAATGAAAAGTAAAGTCCATAAAAAAAGATAAAGATTCACTAATATATATACTAAAAATGATTTTAGAAATCTTTTTCCCTTTGTAAACCAAACAAACACATTACCGATACTAGCTTGTTTTTCACGAATGATATTTAAAGCAAGATAATACCCACCTAAAGTTAATGGCCCTGTAACAAAAAATGTGAAAATATTTATTGAAAGTGAGCCCTTTGTTTCTTGCCAACCAAAAATTGAAGAAACTCCCAACTCAACACTAAAACTAAAAGTCATGATAAGAATTGAAATGAGTAGTGTAGCTCCGACAGCTAATCCCCATTTCCCTTCTAATGAATCTAGTGCTTCTCCTTTTAAATCACCTATCATACTTAACTTAGCCTCCTATACGCAATAATTCTATTAGTATAGCATGTTCTTACTGCAATTCGTCTTTTGAAATGTATCGATAAAAACGTGCTGTCGTTGCACTCATATACGGACTAAGCCAAAGAAAACCTATTCCAAGTGTCAAAATCGCTAAAATAACCCATCCTATAAAACTAAGCCATAAAAGAAACAAGTCTAACTTATGTCCCTTCATAAGATGCTTACTTTCTTTCATTGCCTGTGACACACTATATTCTGGATTTTCAATCATCACATAGTACGTCAGCGCATAAGAAAAATACATCACAATCATGACAACAATTGAAATCGCTAATAGTACGAAGAAAGCAATTGCAAACGACGTATTCCCTTCCTCACCAAAAAATGCGAATAAGGCTAATAGCAACATTGGAATCCATGTACCTGTATATAATAGAATCGCAAGCATCGCCCACATCGTTTTCATCATTCTTTTAAAGCCACGAAATCCTTCGAATAAGTCATCTATCCTAGCTCTTTCTCGTTTACTAATCTGTAAAAATACATTTGTATAACCGTATGATGTAATACCATATGATGCATTACTCAAAATTATCATAATGCAATAAAAAATTCCAAATGTAATACCTGCCCCAATTGACAACGTTTCTTCTTCAACTGAACCAGTGACACTAACAAATAAGAAAAATATAATAATTCCTGGAATTAAAAGTATGAGCATTGCAGCCATTGCAACAACATAACTTAAAATAAAATATAAAATCGTTGATCCAACACCTAGTCCCCATTTTCCCTTTAAAGAGTGCAACGCTTCTCGTTTCATTTCACCAATCATTTATTCATCCCCTTTATAAATTGTTGTACATTCTCTACTTATACAAGCATCAATATAATTATACCATTTTTGTAAAATTATCCATAAACTACATAAAAAAATCCGTAAAGGCAAAGCCTTTACGGATTTTTTATTTCATATCAGAAACGTTTAAACGGTTCACAGCACGCTGTAAAGCCATTTCTGCACGTCTAAAGTCAACATGTGCTTGTTTATCTTGCATACGTTGCTCAGCACGACGCTTCGCTTCATTTGCACGATGGATGTCGATATGGTTTGCTTCTTCAGCAGATGATGATAATACAGTTACTTTATCTGGACGAACTTCGATAAAGCCACCGCTTACTGCTACATAATCAGTGTGTCCACCGTTTTTCAGACGAACTGCACTAATTTTTAATGGTGCAACAGTTGGAATGTGACCTGGTAAGATCCCCATTTCCCCACTCTCTGCTTTTACACTTACCATTTCTACTTCTTTTTCGTAAACCGGTCCATCAGGAGTTACAATACTGACTGGAAATGTCTTCATACTTCGTCCCTCCTAAGGCCTTACGCCATCATTTTCTTCGCGTTTTCAATAACTTCTTCAATGCCACCAACTAAGCGGAATGCATCTTCTGGAAGGTCATCATATTTTCCTTCTAGAATTTCTTTGAAGCCACTAACTGTATTTTTTACAGGTACGTAAGAACCTTTTTGACCTGTAAACTGCTCAGCTACGTGGAAGTTTTGTGATAAGAAGAACTGAATACGACGAGCACGATGTACAACTAACTTATCTTCTTCAGATAACTCATCCATACCTAAGATAGCGATGATATCTTGAAGCTCTTTATAACGCTGTAAAGTTTGCTGCACTTGACGTGCTACTTCATAATGCTCTTCTCCTACGATTTCTGGAGAAAGCGCACGAGATGTAGATGCTAATGGATCTACCGCTGGGTAAATACCCATTTGTGTTAAACGACGCTCTAAGTTTGTTGTTGCATCTAAGTGAGCGAACGTTGTAGCTGGTGCTGGATCAGTATAGTCATCGGCTGGTACATATACCGCTTGGATAGACGTGATAGACCCTTTATTTGTAGATGTAATACGCTCTTGTAATTGACCCATTTCTGTCGCAAGAGTTGGTTGGTAACCTACCGCAGATGGCATACGACCAAGAAGGGCAGATACTTCAGAACCTGCTTGCGTGAAACGGAAGATGTTATCGATGAACAATAGTACGTCTTGTCCTTGCTCATCACGGAAATGTTCAGCCATTGTTAAACCTGTTAATGCAACACGTTGACGTGCTCCAGGTGGCTCGTTCATTTGTCCGAATACCATCGCAGTTTTCTTAATTACGCCAGAATCGCTCATTTCGTGGTATAAGTCATTACCCTCACGAGTACGCTCACCTACACCAGCGAATACAGAGATACCACCGTGCTCTTGTGCGATGTTGTTAATTAATTCCTGAATTAATACTGTTTTACCTACACCGGCACCACCGAATAGACCGATCTTACCACCCTTAATGTAAGGAGCAAGTAAGTCTACTACTTTAATACCAGTTTCAAGAATTTCTACTTTAGTAGATAATTCTTCAAATGCAGGTGCTTGACGGTGAATTGGATCACGACGTACATCCGCAGGAACATCACCATCTAAGTCAATTGCATCACCTAATACGTTGAATACACGACCAAGTGTTGCATCACCAACTGGTACAGAGATTGCTTTACCAGTATCTTCTACTTCTGTGCCACGAACAAGTCCATCTGTGGAAGACATTGCAACTGTACGAACTGTGTCATCACCTAAATGAAGTGCAACTTCAAATGTTAAGTTAATGCTTGCTCCGTTTTCGTTGCTTTGTTTTACCGTAAGGGCGTTGTAGATTTCTGGTAGCTTTCCGCCATCAAACTTAACGTCTACAACCGGACCCATGATTTGCGTAACGCGCCCTTTATTCATCGGGTTCCCTCCTAGCTTTCTTTTAATTAGCCAGCTTTCTAAGAGAAGTCGGCTTTTAATTTTTTTATTAGTGTAGCTTTCGCGGTTCTCCTGAAAGAACCGCTTCCGCTTTTTATTGAATCTAGCTCCAGCGGTTAGAATGTTCGGTGGCTTCGCTTTTTCCTACGAGGCACAAATCGCCTCTACGTCAAAAGCTCTATCCCCCTCTCATTCTGAACGAACCGCTTCCGCTTTTTAATACTATTCTAACGCTGCTGCTCCACCAACGATTTCCGTAATTTCTTGCGTAATCGCTGCTTGACGCGCACGGTTGAATGAAAGTGTAAGTGAATCGATAACTTCCATTGCGTTGTCTGTAGCACTCTTCATTGCTGTCATACGCGCCGCATGCTCACTTGCTTTACCGTCCAGTAATGCACCGTACACTAAGCTTTCTGCGTATTGTGGCAATAATACTTTTAAAATTTCTTCTTCAGAAGGTTCGAATTCATAAGCTGTCGTCGGTTTGTCAGACGCCACATCAGTAAGCGGTAAAATTTTATTTTCCGTTACTTCTTGTGAAATTTTACTTACGTAATGGTTGTAGTAAATGTACAGCTCATCATAAGCACCATCTGCAAACATCGCAATTGCTCGAGAAGCAAGATCTTTAATATCAGTAAATGATGGGTGGTCAGATAGTCCAACTACTTCATCAATGATGTTAAAGCCGCGACGTTTTAAATAATCACGTCCTAGTCGTCCAAGCACAATAATAGAATATTGGTTTGAATCCATATTATGACGTTCACGAATTACGTTACTAACTGTACGTAATACGTTACTGTTATAACCACCTGCTAGTCCGCGATCCGATGTAATAACGATGTATCCTGTACGCTTTACAGGACGCGCATTTAGCATTGGATGATTAATCCCTTTGCTTCCTTGCGCAATGCTCGCTACTACTTCTTGAATCTTTTCCATATACGGAACGAAAGATTTAGCATTTTGCTCTGCACGGTTTAACTTAGATGCAGATACCATCTCCATCGCTTTCGTAATTTGACTCGTTTTCTTTGTCGAGGTAATCTTCGCTTTTATATCGCGTAAAGATGCCACAGGTTTTCACCACCTTTTTTCCGGAAGTTGGCACGATTAGTAAGAATCCTCTTCCTAATCTACGTTGCAAGATATTCTTGCTCATGATTGAAGGAAAAGAATAGGTGCACCTACTCTTTTCCTTTACATAACCGTCAGCAATCTCAGAAATTGAGATGCCTTTTATATGATCTAGCTTCAGCGACTTGAATGAGCCGCTTCCGCTTTTATTTATTATTCAGAAGCTACGAATACTTTTTTAAATCCATTAATTGCTGCTGCAAATTTGTCGTCATCCGCAAGTTTCTTAGTTGTGCGAATTTCTTCTAATAAGTCAGTAGCATTAGAATCTAACCAAGCATGGAATTCTTCTTCGAAACGAGTGATATCTACTACTGGGATATCATCTAGGAATCCACGTGTTAAAGCGTAAAGAATGATAACTTGTTTCTCTACACGTAACGGTTTGTGTAATCCTTGTTTTAATACCTCAACTGTACGAGCACCACGGTTTAATTTCGCTTGTGTTGCTTTATCAAGGTCAGAACCGAACTGAGCGAACGCTTCTAACTCACGGTAAGATGCAAGGTCAAGACGAAGTGTACCTGATACTTTACTCATTGCTTTAATCTGAGCAGATCCACCAACACGAGATACTGAAGTACCCGCATCGATCGCTGGACGTACGCCAGAGAAGAATAAGTCAGATTGTAAGAAGATCTGTCCATCCGTAATAGAAATTACGTTTGTTGGGATGTAAGCTGATACGTCCCCTGCTTGTGTTTCGATGAAAGGTAGTGCAGTTAAAGAACCGCCGCCTCTTGCATCACTTAATTTTGCTGCACGCTCTAATAAGCGAGAATGTAAGTAGAATACATCCCCTGGATAAGCTTCACGACCTGGAGGACGACGTAATAGTAATGAAAGCTCACGGTAAGCCGCTGCTTGTTTTGATAAGTCATCATATACTACTAATACGTGTTTACCATTGTACATGAACTCTTCACCCATTGTTACACCAGCGTAAGCAGCTAGGTATAATAATGGAGCTGGTTGAGAAGCTGATGCTGTTACAACGATTGTGTAATCTAATGCACCGTGCTTACGTAGTGTTTCTACTACGTTACGTACTGTTGATTCTTTTTGTCCGATAGCTACATAGATACAAATCATATCTTCATCTTTTTGGTTAATGATTGTATCAAGTGCAACTGCTGTTTTACCTGTTTGGCGGTCACCGATGATTAACTCACGTTGACCACGGCCAATTGGTACAAGAGCATCGATCGCTTTAATACCTGTTTGAAGTGGCTCATGAACAGATTTACGATCCATTACACCTGGTGCTGGACTTTCGATTGGACGAGTGTTTGTTGTATTGATTGGGCCTAAACCATCAACTGGTTGACCTAATGGGTTTACAACACGACCGATTAGTTCTTTTCCTACTGGTACTTGCATGATGCGACCAGTACGACGAACTTCGTCACCTTCACGGATTTCTGTGTAAGGTCCTAAAATAATAATACCTACGTTGTTTTCTTCTAAGTTTTGTGCTAGTCCCATAACGCCATTAGAGAACTCTACAAGTTCACCAGCCATAACGTTATCAAGACCATGAGCACGCGCGATACCGTCACCAACTTGGATAACTGTACCAACATCACTAACTTCGATTTCAGACTGATAGTTCTCGATTTGTTGCTTTATCAGTGCGCTAATTTCCTCAGCTCTGATGCTCATGTGCTTCACCCCTATCTATTCTTCATTAATTCACGTTGAATACGTGCTAATTTGCCTTGTAAACTTCCGTCATAAATGCGATTTCCAATACGTACTTTAATGCCGCCTAGTAAATCTTCATCTACAACATTTTTCACGCGAATTGCATCTCTTCCCGTTCTCTTTGCAAATGCTTCTGCAATGTTAAGCTTCTCTTCTTCAGATAGAAGACGAATAGAATATACAGTTGCATCCGCTACGTTACGTTCTTCATTAGCAAGAACAACATATTCATCTGCAATTTCAGGTAAGATATCAATGCGCTTGTTATCAATTAAAATATATAACGTATTTAAAATAGATTCAGAAACAGATCCGAATACGTTTGCAAGAAACGTTTTCTTCTGCTCTTTTGAAATGTTCGGTTGCGTTAAAAAGCTATGTAGTTCTCCGTTCTTTACATAAACGTTTTGTACAAGGCGTAATTCCTCTTCAAACATTTCTAATACGTGTTTTTCTTTTGCAATTTTAAAAAGAGCGACAGCATAACGTTTTGCTACAATCCCATTGCTCATCGCGCTTCTCCTACTTCTTTAATATAATCGCGAATTAACTTCACTTGATCTTCTTCTTTTAATTCTTTTTCAATTACTTTAGAAGCAATTTGAACAGATAAAGAAGCAACTTGTTCTTGTAAAGCAGCAATCGCTTGCTCTTTTTCGCGTTGAATTTCTTGTACAGCAGATGCTTTAATTGACTCTGCTTCTTCTTTCGCAGCAGCAACAATAACATCTTTTTGATCTACAGCTTGTTTTTTCGCTCTTTCGATTAACTCTTGTGCTTCAACACGCGATTGTTTTAACATCTCACGTTGTTCTTCTACTAATTTCTTCGCTTCAGCGTTACTTCTTTCTGCAGCATCGATTTCATTAGTAACATGCTCTTCACGTTCTTTCATAATTCCCATTAAAGGACCCCACGCAAATTTGCGTAGCATTACTAATAGAAGTAAGAAAATGAACAATGTATAAGCAATCGTTCCAAATGGAATGGCAGCCCCTAATAATAAAGTTGGCACAAGGATTCACTCCCTTCAAAATATCTAAATTGATCATATGAAAAAAAAAGACATACGTTTCGTTCATAAAGCAATGGCGAAGAAAGTTCAAAAAACACTCTTCGCCATCTATGTAAGGGGAGTCTCCCTTATTTGTTCATTACGATGAAAGCAATAACTACACCGATGATTGGAAGTGCCTCAACTAAAGCAACCCCGATGAACATAATTGTTTGAAGTGCGCCTTTTAATTCTGGTTGACGAGCAACACCTTCGATTGTACGTGATACGATAAGACCGTTACCAATACCTGCACCTAATGCTGATAAACCAATTGCAATTGCAGCTGCGATTACACCTAAACTCATTTAATTTGTCCTCCTTTGTATTATAAAAAAATAAATTTTTTCTTACTTAAATTATATTAATGGTCATGGCTTACTTTATGAGCCATATAAACCATCGTTAACATTACGAAAATAAATGACTGGATTGATCCAACGAATACACTGAATCCCATCCATGCTAACATCGGTACAAGTGCACCTAATGCTCCAAGAACTGATGCCCCGCCTAACTTAGCAAGTAATCCTAATAAAATCTCACCTGCATAAATGTTACCGAACAAACGAAGACCTAACGTTAATGTGTTAGCAAACTCTTCAATAACCTTTAATGGGAATAAGAATTTCATCGGTTGGAAATAACCTTTAACGTATTCTTTCGTACCCTTCATCTTAATTCCATAATAATGGGTGAGGGTAACTACCATCACGGCTAATGTTAATGTAACTGCTGGATCAGACGTTGGTGATCTCCACCATGCAATATGTTCGCCAGCCTCAACTGTTGAATACATGAATGGTAAACCAAGGAAGTTCGATACGATGATAAACATGATAAGCGTAACGCCAAGCGTTAAGAAACGTCCACCTGTTTTCCAGTCCATCGTACTATTGATAATCCCTTTCACGAAGTCAAACACCCATTCCATGAAGTTTTGCATCCCGGTTGGGCGAAGGGCTAAACTGCGAGTTCCTATAACAGCGATTAAGAAAACAATAACTGCTGCTACAGTAACCATCATAACTGATGACAAATCGAACGTTAAACCTAGAAATTCAACTAATTTACCGTGTTCCACTAGTAATTCACCTCTCTTCCCTGCTCTTATACTCTAAATAAAGAAAATCTATGATCATGACAAGGTATCCTGTCAGCAATCCTACACCTAAGCCCCACATCGCAATTAACTCTTGATATTTGGCTGCAAATAAAATTAATAACCCAATCGTGGCGAATCTTGAATATGTACTTACCGCTGTCGCCTTAAACTTCACGTTTTCTCCATTTGTTACGCGATCTAATAGCTTGTCTGTTCTACGTGCAATGATGCGCAAACTAAGAAAACTGAAAATCGTTCCGATAATCAGCCCAAGAAATACATCCTTGTAAGAGGTAAATCCCCATCCTAGCACTAGAAGCGCAAGCAAGTAGTACATATATTTCTTTTGTCTTTGGACAAGTCCATGTACGTCTATCATCATTGCTCTCCCGAATAGTAATGTCGAATGAGTCGAATCATTGCGTATATCCCTGTTCCTAACCCGAGTAATAACCCTATAATAAGAAACAATGGAAACGTTCCAACCTTATTATCAATCCATTGCCCACCAAAGATTCCAATAAGAATAGAACCGACTAACTGAGCAAGAATTCCTGACATTAAAGCATATGCTTTTATATGGCTGCGATCGTTTTTTTGCAAGGATTCATCCCTCCAATATGTAACCCTCATTCACGATGTATTAATAATAACTCATTTTTCTGCATAAATTCTATACAAAATAAAAAGTTTACATTTTCGTCACGGAATAGATGTATTTTTGTCACTGAAAGCCCTACCATCTATCCCCGTTGTTAGCATACAATAGGGTATTAACAGTGTCAACGAGAAATCGTAAAAAATCAAAAAATTTGAGTATTAGTCATTTCCTCCCAAAAATGAAAACGTTCCCCTTCTAAATACTGGTTAGAGATATGCAATTTCTAACAGTTTTCTCTTTATAATAGAAGAAAATGTTCACAGCTTTGTCACTATTATGTTTTTAAGATATAGCGCTTTCCTTCCATAATATAGTGCTCCCTAGACGTAAGACTTCTATATTATATGTGTTGTGTATGTAACTTATGTTGTATATACCCTGTATATTTATCTTCCCCTCCCCCGCTCGCTTAGGGCGAAAAAAAGACGAGCGGGGAATCCCCCTCTCGTCTGTTGTCTTATTTCGTTCCGAATAAACGGTCACCAGCATCACCAAGACCTGGAACTACATAACCATGGTCATTTAACTTCTCATCTAATGCTGCTACATAAATATCAACATCAGGATGCTCTTCTTGTACTACTTTTACACCTTCTGGAGCAGCTACGATACACATTAATTTAATTTGCTTTGCACCGCGCTTTTTCAGAGAATTAATTGCTTCCGCTGCAGAACCACCTGTTGCTAGCATCGGATCTAGTACGATAAAGTCACGCTCTTCTACATCCGTTGGAAGTTTCACATAGTATTCTACCGGTTGCAATGTTTCAGGGTCACGGTATAGACCAACGTGTCCTACTTTTGCTGCAGGAATTAATTTCAGAATTCCATCAACCATACCTAAACCTGCACGTAAAATCGGAATTAAACCAAGTTTTTTACCAGCGATCACTTTTGTTGTCGCTTTGCTTACAGGCGTTTCAATTTCAATGTCTTTAAGTGGAAGGTCGCGAGTAATTTCGAAAGCCATTAAGCTTGCTACTTCGTCCACTAATTCACGAAAATCTTTCGTACCTGTATTCTTATCGCGAATATATGTAATCTTATGTTGAATTAACGGGTGATCAAATACATACAGTTTTCCCATGTGAATCTCTCCTTTAGATGATATTCATGCGTTCACACGCTTTTTTACACTATTTACGATTGTAAAGAAAACGCTACTAATATTCAAGGGCAAATTTGGCAAAATCATGATTTTGCGATGAATCTATCTAGTATCTTTACCAATTATGGGAGCTGTATCCTTCATTATATCGCCAAAATTTATTCATCATTTGTATACATACTTTAAAAATGATATATGCCCAAGAAAAAAGACTGCCGAAACAATTACATTTCAGCAGTCTTGTTCAATCTATTATAGATCTGTATACATTGGGAATTTGCTTGTTAACGCTTCTACACGCTTACGTGCTTCTTCTAATGCAGATTCATTCTCATGATTTTTTAATGTATAAGCAATAAGTGCCGCAATTTCATCCATTTCTTCTAAACCGAAACCACGAGATGTTACAGCTGCCGTACCGATACGTACGCCGCTTGTTACAAATGGGCTTGCTGTTTCAAATGGAATTGTATTTTTGTTCACTGTAATACCAACTTCATCTAATACGTGTTCTGCTACTTTACCTGTAATTTCTAGGTTACGAACATCAATTAAGATTAAGTGATTATCTGTTCCACCAGAAACAAGTGTAAGCCCTTCTTTTTGAAGACCTTCAGCTAAGCGATTAGCATTGTTTATAATATTTTGTGCATATGTTTTGAAATCATCTTGAAGTGCCTCACCAAACGCAACAGCTTTTGCAGCAATTACGTGCATGAGTGGGCCACCTTGAATACCAGGGAAGATTGATTTATCAATTTGTTTTGCAAATTGCTCTTCACATAAAATCATACCACCACGTGGGCCGCGTAATGTTTTATGTGTTGTCGTTGTAACGAAATGTGCGTGTGGTACTGGATTTGGATGTAAACCAGCTGCTACTAAACCAGCAATATGTGCCATATCAACCATTAAGTATGCGCCAACTTCATCAGCAATCTCACGGAATCGTTTGAAATCGATAACACGAGGGTATGCACTTGCACCTGCAACGATTAATTTTGGTTTATGTTCTTTCGCTTTTGCTAATACGTCATCGTAATTAATACGGTGAGAGTCAGCATCCACGCCATATTCTACGAAATTATATTGTACTCCACTGAAGTTAACAGGGCTTCCGTGTGTTAAGTGACCACCATGAGATAAATTCATACCAAGTACTGTATCGCCTTGCTCTAAAATCGTGAAGTATACTGCCATGTTCGCTTGTGCACCAGAATGCGGTTGAACATTTACATGCTCTGCGCCAAAAATTTCTTTCACGCGATCACGTGCGATATCTTCTACTACGTCTACGTGCTCACAGCCACCATAGTAACGTTTTCCAGGATATCCTTCAGCATACTTATTCGTTAAAACAGAACCTTGCGCTTCCATTACTGCCTCGCTTACGAAGTTTTCCGAAGCAATTAACTCAATCTTTGAACGCTGTCTTCCTAGTTCTGCCTCAATTGCAGCAAATACCTTTTCATCTTGACGTTTTAAATGATCCACCAAAATCCCCCTTTTCTGAACGAATTACATCGATTCCCAATAGTTTTTTCTCATTTATTCAGAAAAAACGAAAATTCAGGTTGTAATTCTTTCGAACCTTCATGTTTTCAACTACATTCTAACATGACTTTCTATATCATAAAAGAAAAAAAAGACCGAAAATCGGTCTTTTCTTTCTTCTATTATAAAGTCAGACAACATACCTTTTATCTTACGATACAAAGCTGTTATACGACTTCCTAGTTTTTCATATTTAACGGCAAGTAATCGTTTCTTCCTTCGCCGCATAAACAGCACGTGCTCCACCAATTAGTTTTCCACGCGTTTTTGCCATTGTTACATGTGCATTTCCAATTTCCTTCACACTTGTACGAACCGGAACAGCTACATGCTTTAAATGCATACCGATAAATGTATCGCCAATATCCATTCCAGCATCCGCTTTAATAAATTCAACTACTACCGGATCTTTCAAATTGTGATACGCATATGTCCCCAATGCACCACCCGCTGATCTAACAGGCGTAACTGTTACAATTTCAAATTGATATTTCATCGCTACATCTCTCTCAACTACTAAAGCACGATTTAAATGCTCACAACATTGAAAAGCCAATTCGATACCTGTTTGCTCTTGAAATTGTTTTAACTCAGAAAAAATCGCTTCTGCCACTTCCATCGTTCCTGATGTTCCAATTCTTTCCCCTAGCACTTCGCTCGTGCTACATCCCACTACAAAAATTTGACCACTTTGTAATGAAGCTTGTTCTTGGAAATCAGAAAGCGACATTTGTAGCTGTTCTCTTACCTTTACGATTTCTGTCATTACGCCTCTTCCTTTCACAGGTTGGTTCACCAAATTATATTTCATACTACTTATAGTCAGAATCTATTATTTTGTTTCGTACGTTTTAATTTTTCCTACGCGGTTTTCATGACGTCCACCTTCATAGTCAGTCGTTAACCAAATTTTTGCGATATCACGTGCTAGGCCAGCTCCAATTACGCGCTCGCCCATTGCTAGCATGTTCGTGTCATTATGCTCTCTCGTCGCTTTCGCGCTAAAAGTATCATGAACTAATGCACAACGAATACCATTTACTTTGTTTGCTGCAATTGACATACCAATGCCTGTCCCACAAACTAAAATGCCACGATCTACTTCACCATTCGCTACCATTTCAGCTGCTGGAAACGCAAAATCAGGGTAATCAACAGAACCAGCTTCACATTCACAACCTAAATCAATATATTCAATATTTAACTCTTCTAATAAACTTACAAGTTCTTTACGGATATTCATGCCGCCGTGATCAGATGCTACTACTACTTTCATTTTTACCCCTCCAAAGTTTCAATCCATTATCTTCATTGTTCACTCCACTACCTTAATAGTAGGAAATGCTCTCCAATATCGTATTATACACGAAACATCAACCGATACGATAAACTTAACTAAATCTATACAATTCAATCAAATTTACACAAGTTAGTGCTTCATCGTGTTCTCGCAACCCCGAAGGGACGA